>CALIXB010000001.1 GCA_938046775.1 uncultured Candidatus Saccharibacteria bacterium
AAAAGCTTGGATGAAGAAATGGCTCGGCTAGTCAGGCAGATAACAATAAAACATCGCGAAAACAAAAAGAATCAATTATTAACACAGCTTAGAGAGGCCGAGGCGTCGGGTGATGAGGTTTTGTCTCAGGATTTACGCCAGAGCTTAAATAAGCTGATTAAGGAGAAAATGTGAGCGACGAAAATACGACAAAGCCGACAAATTTAAATGATGATGATTTTGATCCAACACTTATAGACGAAGAAGAATCAGAAGATTTGGATTCGTTGACGACTGGTCAATACTTGGATGACGTGTCAGATGACTCGGTGCGGTTGTATTTAAGGGAAATTGGTAAAATTCCATTACTGAGTGCTGAAGAGGAAATGGATTTGGCGCGCCGGATTATTGAAGGGGATAAGAAGGCTAAAGATAAGATGGCCGAGGCAAATATGCGCCTAGTGGTGTCAATTGCCAAGCGATATTCGGGGCGCGGTTTGGACTTTTTGGATTTGATTCAAGAGGGAAATACTGGACTCTTGCGCGCGGTGGAGAAGTTTGATCCGGATAAGGGATTTAAGTTTTCAACTTATGCGACGTGGTGGATTCGTCAGGCGATTACGCGGGCGATTGCTGATCAGGCGCGTACCATTCGTATTCCAGTTCACATGGTGGAAACTATCAATAAATTGCTGCGCACGCAGCGACGTATGACACAGGAATTGAATCGTGAGCCGACCATTGACGAGCTGGCCAAAGAGTTGGATATGGAGCCAGAGAAAATTGAGTACGTCATTAAGATCAAGCAAGATATTTCTTCTTTGGATGCTGGTGTGGGTCGTGACGGTGAGGATGACGACTCAGTGCTGCAAGATTTTATCGTTGATGAAGATACGGTTTCGCCAGAAGATTCAGCATCAAACCAATTATTGAAAGAGCAGGTTCAAGATATATTATCAAGCCTGAGTGACCGAGAGCAGAAAATTGTTCGGATGCGCTTTGGTTTGGATAACGGAAAAAACCACACTTTGGAAGAAGTTGGTCAGGAATTTGCGGTTACGCGTGAGCGAATCCGCCAGATTGAAGCTAAGGCACTAGCAAAACTTCGCAAGCACAAAGACGCGAAAAAACTTTACGAATATCTGGATTAATTAACACTGTTCGGGTGATTTACAGAAATGGGCGTCGTGAGTTACGGCGTCTATTTTTTGGTGTAATTGATCAAGGTTGCCGTCATTTATAACAAAGTAATCAGCGATGGCAATTGGTCCACCTTTTTCCAGATTTTCAATTTCCGACCAATCCCGCTGATCAACTTCGTGCGGTTGCATTGGGCGTTCGGGGCGTTTTACCATACGTTGATAACGGAGGTGTTTTGGCGTGACAATAGCGATAACAACGACCTGACCGGGAAATTCATGTTTGAGAATTTTATATTCACTCCAAGTGTATAATCCGTCCAAAACGATTTTATTTTGCCCAGAGTTAATTAAATCACGAACATTTTTTATAACGCGCTTAATTACAAAGTCTTTACCTTCGCTTTGGCGGATTTCTTCACGGAATTTTTGTTGATTGTCCCAAGTTTTTTCAATTCCCGCCTCGTCCATGGCCTTATAAATAACGCCGCCAAAATAAACTTTTGGAAATCCTTTTTCTGTCAAATACTCGACAGCCGAACTCTTACCGCTACCTGCTAGTCCAACCAGGGCGATAATTCTTGCATGTGGTTGTGTCATAGACCAATTCTAGCAATTTGTTGACATTCTTCCAAATAAAGCGTATGTTTAGGGTAAGTATTATGGAAACACTTCATAAAACTACTGAAGAGTTGCCTAAGGATCCATTTTCTGATCTTGATATTTGGGGCCGTTTAATAGAATATCGTAAAGAAGTTCAATGGGGCAATATATTAGCCCAAGTTAAGGAACTGGAATCGAAATTTGATCGTAGTAAGGCATGGGAAAAATTTGTTAACGAACCGGTTATTGATCAGTATGGTCAAGTATGGATGATTTGGAAGTCTGGGGATTGTTATCAGATATATAAGATGCCAGACGATAAAGATGAGTTTGATTATGTTTTTATAGATGATCTTGAGGTTACTCCTACCCTAGGTGAACCGATTTATAAATTCTCTGTCGGATTTGATAATTTTGATGATGCAGAAATCTTAAATATACAGATGAGCGACAAGATAAATGAATACTGTCTCCTCTCCAACGACGAAAGGGATCGGTGGGAGACTTATAGGCGTTGGACGAAACACGATAATGACTCCTACAGTGCTATGGAAGACCTTAGAAAAAACTATGAGAGATACGAGAAAATGCAGAGAAAACTGGGCAATGATTCTTTCAGCGCTGAAGAAAGGTTTGGGGAGATTTATGATAAGTATGGGAGAATACAACGAAAACTTGGTGATGCATCAATTAGAGATCTGGCAATAGCGGCTTAAATGCTACAATAGAACTATGAAGCGTCTAGTGGTTATTGATGGTAAGTCGGTATTTTACCGCGGGTATTACGCTATGCCGGGGCTGAGTACGGCGGACGGTACGCCGACCGGCGGCGTGTATGGTTTTGTGAGTTTGGCGATTGAGCTGATCAAGAAATTGGAGCCGGATTATGTGGCGGTGGCGTGGGATAAGCGTGGTACTAATATTCGCAAACGGCGGGAATTATATCCAGAATATAAAGCGGGTCGCAAGCCGGCGCCCGATGATTTTTATCAGCAAATTCCGATTTTGATGGAACTGCTGGATGCCTTTGGTTGGCCGCTGTATGAGCTGGATGATTATGAGGCGGACGACATCATGGGCGCATTTGCTAGACAAGCGGAAGCGCGCGGCGTACAGACCTGTCTGCTGACGTCGGATTTGGATGCGCTGCAATTGGTGTCGCCTCTCACCAAAGTGTACGCCATGAAAAACGGCCTGAGGAATATTGAAGAATTTACGGCGGAATATTTTGAACAAAAATATGGCATTCGGACGGATCAGTTTTTGGATTTGAAGGCGCTGAAAGGTGATTCTAGCGATAATTTGCCAGGCGTGCCGGGCGTTGGTGAAAAAACTGCGGTGAAATTATTGCAAGCATATGACACGCTGGACGGCGTGTACGCACATTTGGATGAGCAAAAAGGCGCTCTACGGACAAAGCTAGAGAACGGCCGCGAGTCGGCATATCTGACCAAGCAAGTGGCAGAAATCTGGACGGACGCGCCAGTGGAATTGGACTGGGAAGTGGCGGATATTAATGACTGCGACTTTGCGCGGGTGGCGGAGATTTTGCGGAAATTGGAGTTTCATTCGCTGATTGGGCGGCTGCCAAAGACGATGCAGGCGGTGGATGAGGCAGTGGAGACGGCGGAGTTGGAATTGCCGCGCATCAAAAATCTACCGGCTGAGCCACTGTTTGAAACAGAAAATATTATCTATATTGACCCATCAGAGCCGAACACGGTCTATATTAATTCCAAGCCTGCCGTGGCGTGGCGGGCTAAGATCAGTGAGGTTGGTCAACATGTTTGGCAACTGTTGGCGCAGGGCTTAGTGATCGCGGCGGACGTCAAGGAGTTGTATCATACGCTGGATACTCACGGTGTGACGGTGCGGTTTCATGAGGTCTGGGATGTTGGGCAGGCGGCGTTCTTGATCGATCCATTGAGGCGCGACCGCAGTGTGGCGGCGCTGGCTGGCGATTTTTCTGAGGATAATTCGCCAGAGCGGCAGCTGGCGCGACTACGCCAGATTTACCGCCAGCAGCAGGATTATATGGTGGCACATCAGCAGATTAACAGGGTGCTTCGCGAGTTTGATTTTCCGGTGATTTGGCCGCTGTTTCAGATGGAAAAGCGTGGTATGAAATTGGATACAGTGTTGCTTGAACAGATGGGTGAGGAGTTGAGGGCGGAGGTGGGTCAGCTTGAACAACAAATGTATGCGATGGCTGGGTGTGAGTTCAATGCCGCTAGTCCGGCGCAACTGTCTGAGGTGTTATTTACCAAATTACAGCTGCCAACGACCGGTATCAAAAAGGGTAAAACCGGCTATTCGACAGGGCAGAAAGAGCTGGATAAACTGCGCGGCCGACACCCAATCATTGAGCTGATTGAGCGGTACCGGGAGCTGACTAAATTGATCAGCACCTACATTGAAGCGCTGCCGAAGTTGGTGGCCGCGGACGGGCGGATTCACACCACATTTAATCAAGACGTCACCAGCACCGGGCGGCTGAGCAGCACAAATCCTAACCTACAGAATATTCCGGTGCGCACGGAACTAGGCCGGAAAATTCGCCAGGCATTTGTGCCGAGTGAGGGCAAGGTCTTCGTTGGCGCGGATTATTCACAATTTGAACTGCGGCTGGCGGCGGTGCTGGCGGGCGATGAGCAGTTGACCCGGGATTTTAATAGTGACGTGGATATTCATACCAAGACGGCGGCCGAGACCTACGGCGTGCCGATGGCCGAGGTGACAAAATTACAGCGGCGTGCGGCCAAGGTGATTAACTTTGGCGTGCTGTATGGCATGAGTCCGCATGGACTGGCGTCAGCTACCGGCATGACGTTCACTGAGGCAAAACAGTTTATTGAACACTATTTTGCGGTGCGCCAGCCGATTCGCCACTATTTGGATACAATTTTAGTTCAAGCGCGCGAACAGGGTTTTGTCGAGACCTATTTTGGCCGGCGCCGACCAACGCCAGACGTCAAGTCGAGTAATTTTATGGTGCGTTCGGCGGCTGAGCGGGCAGCGATGAACATGCCTATTCAGGGAACGGAAGCGGATTTGATGAAGCTGGCGATGATTCGGCTGGAGGACAAGTTGGCTGGGTTAGCTGAACCGGTCTTGCAGGTTCATGACTCGATTTTGGTGGAATGTCGGCCAGAAGACGCTGAGCGAGTCAGCGAAATAATGCGTGCGGAGATGGAAGGAATTTGTCCAGATCTGCCAATTAAATTAAAAGTTGATGTCGGTGTGGGTACGCACTGGGACGAAGTATAAAAAATATGGTATAATTACGCCATGAAATACACCCAGCGACGCAATTCATTTTCTCGATTTGTACCAATCTTGCTAGTTATTGTCATTACCATTGTGGCAGTGGCGGCGGTTATTGCAATTGGCAGAGCTTTATTTGGTAAAAATGATTCAGGACAAACAGACCAGAATGTTAATACGGGTCAAGTTGCGTTGCTGTCGACAGAGGAAGGCAGAGCGGTGCGGTTAACAGTTCGTGGACCAATTGTAGCTAATGAGAATTTTCGATCGTATAGTGTTATTATCTCGCCAAGTTCTCGTGATATGACAACGTACGAAGGCTATCTGGATAAAGAAATTAATCAGAAAAAATTAGACAACAATGTGAAGGCTTATACGGAGTTGGTCTATGCGCTTGATAAGCGAAAAATGATGAATGGCACGCAACTTACTGAGCAACAAAACGATTTACGTGGTATCTGTGCTAGCGGTAAGGTGTATAAATTTGAGACACTGAAGGATAATTCAGTTGTGAAGAGTTTATGGACGTCGGATTGTAGTGGTTCTAAGGGTTCGGCGCAAGCAAATGTTAATGAAATCTTAGATATGTTTTTGAAGCAAATTCCTGACGGGAAGAAGATGGCGGCTGGTATTGGTCTTAGTCAGGAAGAGGCTTTATTTAAGCTATAGGATTGATATGCCGGAACTACCTGAAGTTGAGACAGTGCGCCGCGGTTTGGCAGATTTACTGCCTGGCCAATCTGTAGTGCGAGCAAAAGTTTTTGACTCACCGAAGAGTTTTCCAAATTCGCCTGCTGATGTTGAGAAGTTTTTATACGGTGCGCGTGTAAGGGCGGTGCGACGGCGAGCAAAAGTATTAATGATTGATCTAGATACTAACTACTCGCTGGTAATTCATTTGAAGATGACAGGGCAACTTATTTTTCGTCAGGACTCTCGTCATGCTGCTCGGATATCCTCAAAAATATCTCGGGACCCACGTAAAGTTTCCCAAGATTCTTCTGGGGATACTACTCGCAACGTTGGAGAATTTGCTGGTGGTCATCCAAATGATAGTTTGATTGGCGAGTTACCTGATCGATCGACGCGAGTGCAGATTGATTTTGTGGATGGGTCGCGACTATTTTTTAACGATCAGCGCAAATTTGGTTGGATGAAGTTGCTGCCGACTGATGAGATAAAGAATCTGCCATTTATGAAAAAAGTTGGACCAGAGCCTCTTGAGAAGGCAACTCGTGCTGAAGATTTTATCAAGCGGATTCGTCGTCGCCAAAACTCAATGATTAAGCCGGCATTTCTTGATCAGGCGGTAATTGCTGGGGTGGGTAATATTTACGCCGACGAGGCTTTATGGGCGGCAAAAATTCACCCTCAAACTCGAGTGAGAAATGTTGGTGATGAGCAGCTGGCAACTTTATTTAACGAGTTGCGCCAGATTTTGCAATTAAGTATTGATCAGGGAGGATCGACGGATAAAAATTATGTTGACGCTGAAGGCAGGAAGGGTAATTATTTGTCGTTTGCGCACGTATTTCGTCGGGAAGGCCAGCCGTGCCATCTTCATCCTGATCAGGAAATCGTGAAATTAAAAGTTTCTGGTCGTGGAACCCATGTTTGTCCGGTGTGCCAGGTAGAGGCAGAATGATCTACCTTCTTTATGGTGAAAATGAGTTTGAAAAGCGAGTGGCGCTAACGGAGCTGATTGGCGGTGAGAACGTGGAGCGCCACGATGGTGAGAGTCTGTCGCTAAATGGCATGCAGGAAATAGCAATCGGTCAAACATTATTTATGGATTCATCAAGATACTTGATTTCGAGATTAAGTGAAAATAATGAGGTCTGGGCGCAACTACCAGATATGAAGTTTGACGAAGATAGGACAATTATTCTGGTAGAAGATAAAATTGATAAGCGAACAAAGACCTACAAATGGCTTCAAAAAAATGCTCAGGTTCGAGAGTTCTTGCCGTTAAGCGATCGCCAAAAGCCGCAACTTTTAAAGTGGTGTCGGGCAGAGGCAAAAAATCGTGGATATGATTTAACGAACCAGCAGGCGGAGGTAATTGTTGGCCGCTTAGGTCTCGATCAGCTGCGATTGAGTAATTTTCTGGATCAGCTAGCTTTAGCGGAGCACGTTACAGATGAATTGATTGATGATTTCATTCCGCTGGCGCGAGCAGAAAACGTATTTGATTTGTTCGTTTCGGCGTTAGCGGGAGACCGTGATAAGGTTCATGACATAATTGGTTATCTGGAGTCGGAGAGTGGCATTGATGGCGCTTATCAGACAATGGGACTATTAGCCTCTCAGGCAACCAATTTGACGGCATTAATTTTAGCGGATGGTGATAGTGGTGTGGTGGCATCAGATTTTTCTGTTAATCCGTATGTTTTACGGCGATTGACCTCATCATCAAAGTGGATTAATAAAAAGCGGTTGAGGCGAATTAACGAGGCTTTATTTAGGGCGGATTTACAGATGAAAACAACCTCGGTCAATCCGTGGCTTCTTATAGAGGCAGCTTTGGTTGACATCGGCTAGTATAAAAAACACCCCAGACAGGCTGGGGTATTATAAGAAAAATAGCTACTGAATTACTTTGCAGTTTTCTTAGTAGCTGGCTTCTTTGCTGGAGACTTTTTAGCTGCAGTTTTCTTAGCGACTGCTGGTTTTTTAGTTGCAGCTGGCTTGGTTGCTGGCTTTTTGGCAGCTTCTAAAGTAACGCCTGCTTTTTTAGCAATTTTGCTCAACGCGCTTTTTCGGCGAGCAG
Organism: uncultured Candidatus Saccharibacteria bacterium; assembly: GCA_938046775.1. Classification (GTDB taxonomy): domain Bacteria; phylum Patescibacteriota; class Saccharimonadia; order Saccharimonadales; family Saccharimonadaceae; genus Nanosynbacter. The sequence continues at coordinate 7,756 of CALIXB010000001.1, forward strand.
CAGTATTCTTTTTAATCAGGCCCTTTTTGACAGCGGTGTCGATTTCACTTTGAGCTGCAGAAAGTGTCTTGGCGCTTGGGGCTGCAGAGAAAGCTTTAACGGCAGTTTTGATATCTTTTTTAATGCCGATATTGCGTTCACGGCGTTTTAGGGTTTGTTTAGCGCGCTTGATGGCGGATTTGATTATTGGCATGTTACTCCTTTACCTCTATAGATTTGTATCGCTAATCAGGAAGAATTATACAGAAAACAGTGCAAATTGTAAAGAGGCGGTACAGATATTGACTTTATGGTAGTGCTTATGGTATAGTGATGCCAAGCGTAATTACAAAAAACAAACATAGGAAAAGTCATGTCAAACGGATCAGCAAAACAAAAAGTAGTCCAGAGCATCAAGGATGTAACTAATATTTTGGTGACGGTCAGCTCCAGCCCGTCAGTCGATGAATTATCGGCAGCATTAGGATTGACGATTTTCCTGAACAAGCTCGGCAAACACGCTACAGCGGTGTTTAGTGGTGATATTCCGCCAGCCATTACTTTTCTTAATCCCGATAAAACGTTTGAGCAGACAACAGATTCTTTACGTGATTTTATTATTGCCTTAGATAAGGAAAAAGCTGACCATTTGCGCTATAAACTTGTTGATGATGCGGTGAAGATCTTTATTACGCCATACCGAACGACGATTTCTGACAAAGACTTGGAATTCTCACAGGGTGATTATAATGTTGAGTTGGTTTTGGCGTTAAATGTTGAGAATAGTGAGAGCATTGATACAGCATTAACGGCACACGGCAAGATTCTGCATGATGCTACGGTCATTTCGATAACAGCGGGCGACGTAAAGAGTGGCTTGGGGTCGATTGATTGGTATGATGGTGGTACTAGCGGTGTAAGTGAGATGATTGTTGAACTGATCAATGACTTGAAGACGCCGAAGGTAACTTTGGATGAACAGATGGCTACCGCACTGTTGACGGGAATTGTGGCGGTTACTGAGCGCTTTAGTAATGACAATACTTCATCAAAGGTTATGACTACTGCAGCAGAACTGATGGCGGCAGGGGCAAATCAGCAATTGGTGGTATCAAAGATTGCTGAGAGCGAGACAGAAGATAAGCCTAAGGAAATTGAGCAAGTCAAAAAAGAAGTTCCAGCCAAAGACAAAGATGATTCATCCGAAGATAAGACAGATGAAGCAAAGGGAGCCGAAGAATCAGAGCAGGCAGACGGAACGTTGTCAATTAGCCACGAAAAGAAGGGCGACGTTGATGAAGTAGCAGAGCAGACAGTAAAAGAAAAGCAGGAAGAGTCTGCTAGGGTTGCTGAAGAGAAATTAGCCAACATCGAGCCGATTAAGGAAGAAATTCGAGTAGAGGAAGAGGATCCTAGTGAAAAAATAGTCTCTAAAGAGCTTTCCTTTGAGGAAACTCCATTGATGGGCGGCACGTTAAATGCGACTACTACGCAGGCTGCCGAGGATAAGATAAGGGCGCTAGCTAGTGACCAGAATAAGACTATCTTAACTCATAGTAAGTATGTGGGTGATAGCACACCATCATTTGGCGACACGCCGTTGAATGCGGCTATGGGGGCTTCTGATGAACCGCCAAAAATTGACCCATTTGCTACAACTAACGCTGAACAAAGATTGTCGACAATACCTGTTGCTCCTCAATCTGATGAGTCAATTATTGCGGCAATTACCAATGATACAAACCAACTAAGCACGCCGTTGGCTGTAGATCCAAATCAAGTTGGTGTCTCTCCTGAGCCTGTTCTAGCTGCTCCGTTACAACCTGAGAATACGGCTAATGAGATTTCTTTACCAATGCCACCAGCAATTCCAGATTTTGGCGCACTGCCACCAATGCCGCCAGCACCGACCGGCGTTGATACCGCTGGATTACCGCAACTTTCGCCACTAGGCGTAGCGCCTGAACCGGTAGCCGTTGAAGTAGCTCCAGCGCCAGCGTTGCCGACTCAACCAATTCAAAATACCGGGGAATTTAATCCAGGTCAATTCCAGATTCCAGGGCAAAAATAGTTGATGGACGAAGTCATTCTTATAGATAAGCCACAAGGGTTGACTAGCTTTGGGGTGGTGGCGCGCTTACGGCGAGTTTTATCCAATCAAGCGGGTAAGAAGGTGAAAGTTGGACACACGGGCACGCTTGATCCGTTTGCGACAGGATTAATGATTATTGTGACAGGCAAGAAGTGTCGGGAGGCTGAAACATTTACCAAGCTAGATAAATGGTATGAGGCGGAGATTATCCTAGGAAAGAAAAGCTCGACGGGTGATTCTGAGGGCGAAATTGTCGAAGTATCTGATTATAAGCCGAGTGTAGAGGAGATTCAGCAGGTAATCGGTCAGTTTGTGGGGAAAATTGAACAGACCCCGCCGATTTTTAGCGCCATAAAAATTAACGGTCAGCGAGCTTATAAATTGGCGCGCGAAGGGAAGCAAGTGGAGATTCCCCAGCGTACGGTGGAAATTTATTCATTGGGACTATTATCTTATGAATATCCTAAGTTAAGAATCAAAACTCATGTTTCCAGCGGAACTTACATCCGAACATTGGCGGTGGATATTGGTGAGAAGTTAAATACGAGTGCGTATTGCGAGAATTTGCGCCGCACGCAAATAGCCGATTATTCTATTAGGGAAGCGAAGACCTTGGCGGATTTTGGAATTACTAGCTAATTGCAAAAAGCTGAGTAACTTGGTATAATAACAGGGCTATGATTAGCAAAGATAATAAAGCGAAAGCAATTGCTTTGACTCAGGTCAATAAAAACGACGTCGGTAGCCCACAGGCTCAAGTGTCGGTTTTAACGGCTCGTATCAAAGAGGTCACGGAGCATCTGAAGGCGAATAAACACGACTTTATGGCGCGCCGCGGCTTGATCCAAATGGTTGGTAAGCGCAAACGCTTGCTGAAATATTTGGAGCGAACTGATTTTGAGAGCTACAAAGCAGTTGTTGCCAAGTTAGGTTTGCGTAAATA
>CALIXB010000002.1 GCA_938046775.1 uncultured Candidatus Saccharibacteria bacterium
ACTGGGGACACAAGGCTCTTCAGGCCTCTGCTCTACCAACTGAGCTAAAGAGCCACGCTGGGGATTGCTACTATCAATTATACTACAGATTGCCCGCACTGTGCAAGCGTGATAAAATGAGAACACGCGGGTGTCGTATAACGGCTATTATGTGACCTTCCCAAGGTTGAGACGGGAGTTCGACTCTCCCCATCCGCACCAGAAATTATAAAAGCACCCCGCCAGTTTACGGAGTGCTTATTTTTATGGCTCGTTATTATTTCTTGCTACCACGAATCGCGTCAATCAGTTCAATTGGGAAGAGCATCATCGTTTTTTGTGATGGTTCAGTGGAGATACGCTCTAGTGTATTCAGTGTACGCAGGTTAATGGCACCTTGGGTTTTTGCCAGGATCTCGGCCGCTTGTGCCAGCGTTTCAGCGGCAGCTTTTTCACCATCGGCGTTGATGATGTTGGCACGACGCTCACGCTCAGCTTCGGCTTGCTTGGCCATGGCCCGCTTCATATCACCCGGAAGTTCGATGTTCTGAATCTTGACATTCTCAACATCGATACCCCATTTGTCGGTCTCAGCGTCAACAATCTCCTTAATTTGCTGTGAAATCTCCTCGCGTTTGGCCAAGAGATCGTCCATATCGACATTACCAGTGACATCGCGCAGGGCGGCTTGGGCAAATTGGCTGGTGGCGTAAATGTAGTTGGTCGTCTCCAGCACCGCTTTTGGCGCGTTAATCACACGGAAGTAGACCACCGCGTCAACACCGACGGTGACGTTGTCCTTGGTGATGACCTCTTGCTTTGGTACGTCAATTGGGGTTGAGCGTACGTCGACCGTTATAATTTTTTGGAAAATTGGTACGACCAATCGTAAACCTGGTTCCCGCACGCCAGTAAATTTACCGAGCGTTAACACTACACCGCGCTGGTATTGATTGATGACTTTAATGCCGCTTAACATGAAAATAGCTGCGATTATTAAAACTAATATTGCCATTTATGTAAACTCCTTCTAATTTATATGTTTCATTCTAACACTTTGATTAGCAAAAATAAAACTAGCCGGGCACAACTAGTCCTTTAATTTTTTGCGATATAATAAGAATATGAGTGGAAATATACAGCCCCTTGCTGAGCGGATGCGGCCGCAAAATCTGGATGAGGTGATTGGGCAGGGCCATCTGTTGGGCGAGGGTGAGCTGCTTCGTCAAATTGTTAAGCGTGGCGAGCCAGTTAGCTTAATTTTATGGGGTCCACCGGGGACGGGCAAGACGACGCTGGCGCGGATTATCGCTAGGGAAGTCAACGCAGAGTTCGTCGAACTGTCGGCGGTGACTAGTGGCAAAAAAGATGTTGAAAAGGTCATCGAACACGCCAGGCAAAATTGGAACTTGAACCTCAGGACAGTTTTATTTGTTGATGAAATCCATCGCTTTAATAAGGCGCAGCAGGATGCGTTCTTGCCGCACGTTGAGAGCGGGCTGATTACCTTGATTGGTGCGACGACCGAGAATCCGAGTTTTGAGGTGATCACGCCGCTACTCAGTCGGACGCGGGTGTTGGTGCTCCAGCAGCTGACCAAAGATGAAATTGTACTAGTGTTGAGGCGGGCATTGAAGGTTTTGAAACAAACCAAACAAGTGTCACCCAAAGCTCTGGACTATTTGGCGGAATTGGCGGATGGCGACGCGCGGGTAGCGCTGGGTAATTTGGAATTGGCACTGAGTTTTGGCGGCAAAGTCACGCCGGAGGTCGTCAAAGCAGCGGCTCAGCGGCGGCTGCCGGGCTATGATAAGAAAGGCGACGCTCATTATGACGTCATCTCGGCGTTCATCAAATCACTGCGCGGTAGCGACGCGGTTGCTGCGGCGTATTATCTGGCGCGGATGATTGATGCTGGCGAAGACCCGAAGTTTATTGCGCGGCGGATGGTGATTTTCGCCTCAGAAGACATTGGCCTGGCGGGTAACGGCGCGTTGAGTTTGGCGGTCGCCACTTTTGAGGCAGTTGAGCGCGTTGGCCTGCCTGAAGCCAAATACAATCTATTTCACTGCGCCATCGCGCTGGCTCGTAGTCAGAAGTCGCGCGAGACCACCGATGCGATGAACAACGCCTTTTCTCTGGCGCGCAAATATCCCAATTCGCCCGTACCACTCCATCTTCGCAACGCTGCCACCAAATTGATGAAAGATTTGGGCTATAACAAGGACTATAAATGGCAAGCTGGTTTTAAGCATAAAAAAGGATTTTTGCCGGAAGAAATTAATAATGTGTTATAATTAGCGTATCAATATTTCTTTAATAGGAGAAAATCATATGTCAAAACAAGAATCTCAGCAGCCGCAGTACGCGCCACAGCCTGACCCAAACGCACAATATGGCCCTGTGCCACAGCCACAGAATACGCCATATGAACAGCAACCAGTTAACCAGCAATATTTTGCTCAGCCACAGGCAGCCCCAGTGCAATATGTTGTTATGGCAGAGTCACTAAAGGGTGTTAAGGGATGGTTAATGTTCTTCGTGATTTGTTTTGTTATTGGTGGCATTGGTAATATAGGAATGTTTTTCCAGGCAGTAATGAACCTTAGCCAGCCTGAGAATATTATTACTTTGATATTTGCACCGATACTAGCAGTTTTGTCGATCTGCGCTGTTGTGTTTATAGCTATGCAAAAGCGTCTTGGTAAGTGGTTGGCGGTAGCTGCGCTTATTACGGCCGGGATAAACAACACCGCAAGTATGATTGCCTCACACACATCAGGTAAATCAGGCGAGGAGACTCCAACGCTAATTGCGGGAATCATTACTATGTTGATACTGGAAGGTCTGGTTATTCTGTACTTCTTTGTGTCACGTAGAGTTAAAGAAACGCTCGTCAATTAGTTGGCTCACACTCATAAAAATAGCCGCTCCATTACGGGGCGGTTATTTTATAGTCAATGTAGTTATTGTTTATTAGCACGCTTTCGCTCATTGGCATCGAGGTAGCGTTTACGCAGGCGCAAGGACTTTGGCGTCACCTCCAGCAGTTCGTCATCCTCGATGAAGTCGATGCACTGCTCCAGGCTAAACTGCGTAAATGGTGTCAGCTGTACCGTGCCGTCAGACGATTTGGAACGCATGTTGGTTAGGTGCTTAGCCTTGCAAACGTTAATTTCAATATCTTCTTGGCGGTTGTAGATACCGACGATCATCCCGGCATAGACTTCCGTGCCAGGTCCGACCAAGAGTTCGCCGCGCGCCTCAGCCGCCTGCAGTGCATACGGCGTGGTCGTGCCAGCTTCAAAGGCGATGAGCACGCCGCCGCGGGTCTTTGGCAATTTGCCGCCTAGCGGTTGATAGCCATATGGCAGGGAATTCATGATCACCGTGCCTTTGGTGGCGGTCAAGAGTACGTTGCGTAGACCAATGAGGGCTCGCGTCGGCAGCACATAAGTGATGCGGGTAGCACCGCTGGCGGTGGTTTCTTGCGATTTCATTTCAGCGTGGCGCACACCCAATTCTTGGCTGATTGCGCCGATAAATTCGCTGCTAATTTCGATTTGTAGTTCTTCGATTGGCTCTTTTTCGACGCCGTCCTCAGTGATGGTCACCACTTGCGGGCGGCCGACTTCAAACTCAAAGCCTTCGCGCCGCATGGTCTCGATCAAGACGCTGAGGTGTAATTCACCGCGGCCAGACACCGTAAAGCCGATGCCGTTTTCTTCGACGCGTAGCGCCACGTTGGTTTCCAACTCTCGTCGCAAGCGGTCGCCAATTTGCCGCGAGGTGGTAAATTCGCCCTCACGTCCTTTCATCGGGCTGGTATTTGGACCGAGGTACATGCTCAATGTCGGTGCTTCAATGGCGATCGTCGGCAAGGCCTCCGGCTGTTCTTTGTCGCCAATCGTATCGCCAATGTGCGCTTCACTGACGCCGACCAACGCCACAATGTCGCCGGCAAACGCCTCGTCAAGCTCTTCACGGTTCAGCCCGCGGTAACCAAAAACTTTCTCGATTCGTGCTAAACCCGACACCTCGCCGTGCTTCAGCAAACTGACTTGCAAACCACGTTTAACGGATCCGCGTGCAATCCTCCCAATCGCATATTTACCCTGGAAGGTATCGTACTGCAGGCTGGTCACCAACATTTGGAAGCCACCATCAGCCGTAACGCTCGGTGCCGGGATGTCAGTGATAATTGCTTCAAAAATCGGCGTGAGATCGGCGTCTTCAGTCGGGTCAGTAGGAATCTCCCGCCAGGCCTTGCCGTCGCGCCCGATAGCGTAATAAATCGGATATTGCAGCTGAGCATCATCAGTCGCTAGCTCCAAAAATAGATCGCTCAGCTCATCTTCAACCTCGGCAATTCGCCGTGCTGGCTTGTCAATTTTATTGATCACCACCACTGGCTTCAAGCCCAGCTCTAGTGCCTTACTCAGCACAAACTTCGTCTGTGGCATCGGCCCTTCCTGCGCATCGACGATCAGAAGCACGCCGTCCGCCATCTGCAGCGTCCGCTCGACCTCTCCCGAAAAGTCTGCGTGTCCCGGTGTGTCAATGATATTGATTTTATAATCACCGTAAAAAATCGAGGTTTGTTTGGCAGTGATGGTGATACCGCGTTCGTGCTCCTGATCGCCCGAATCCATGATTAATTCTTGGCTCATCTCGGCCTGGTTGTCGCGAAATGTGCGCGACTGTTTGAGCAGCCCATCGACCATGGTCGTCTTACCGTGATCGACGTGGGCAATAATGGCAATATTTCGAATCTTACTAGCGTCCTTCATAAAAATATGGTCTGATATTAACACAGACCTTCCTTTAAGGTAATTATATCACGGAATAATAGAGGTGGCAATTTATTCACTTTCAAGCATGACACGCTCTGGTTTGTATGCTCGCAACATTTTTAAGGATGCCCGAGCAATTGGTCCCGCCGCCAGAAATTGCCACCAAAACGCTACGCAAAAATTCACTGGCCAAGATGAAGCGAATCTAACAGGGAAGTCGAATAATTGCGTTCCTGTCAGGATAAGGCCGATGACGCTCATAGCTATAGACATTCCAGTTACCATACATAGCGACCTAGCCAATGCGTGGGATTTTGGGCTATCTTTTTCATGAACGAGACGCTTTGCTGCTTTTTGGGCGATTTTTGATATTACAACACCTTCGACTATCATAACAATCGCGAAAATTACTGGCTGTAAAAGTAGAGCCTTTTTTAGGGATTCTATAGATATTCCAGCGTGTAAGAAAGTGTTGAATAGATTCATGAAGATTGACATAGCGAACGCCATAATGACGCCGTAAAATATTCCTTCTCGTTTGGTGCGAGGCATAGTTTCTCCTTTGTTTAGATAATTTTTGGCAACAAAAAAGTTGCGCTTTATCGGTGCAACTAGGGTGTTTTATATTTACAGCATTACACTTTCGTTAAGTGAAAGCAACGTATTGACCTCTGTAGATTGTATCAAAAATAATAGCAATTGTCAAAAATGGTGGGAAATACAGGGCTCGAACCTGTGACCTCACGAATGTGAATCGTGC
>CALIXB010000003.1 GCA_938046775.1 uncultured Candidatus Saccharibacteria bacterium
CGGCCTTGCTAAGCTGGCTGAAGAGGATCCAACCTTCCAGGTTCACACTGATCACGAGACCGGCCAGACCATCATTGCTGGTATGGGCGAGCTTCACCTTGAGATTATTGTTGACCGTCTCCGTCGTGAGTTTAAGGTTGACTGCAATGTTGGTAAGCCACAGGTTGCTTATCGCGAGACTGCTGGTAAGGCAGTAAGCCACGCTGAGGGCAAGTTTGTCCGTCAGTCCGGTGGTAAGGGTCAGTATGGCCACGCAGTTATCGACCTTGAGCCACAGGAAGAGGGCAAGGGTTACGAGTTTGTCAACGCTATCGTTGGTGGTGTCATTCCTAAGGAGTACATCCCATCTATCGATAAGGGCATTCGCGAGGCTCTTGAGAACGGTGTCATTGCTGGTTACCCAGTAGTCGACATCAAGGTCACCCTTGTTGACGGTTCTTACCATGAGGTCGACTCTTCTGAGGCAGCATTCAAGATTGCTGGTTCTATGGCAGTTAAGGATGCTCTTAAGAAATCCAACCCTGTCCTTCTCGAGCCAGTTGAGTCTGTTGAGGTTGAGACACCTGAGCAGTACATGGGCGACGTTATGGGCAACCTTTCTTCCCGTCGTGGCAAGATTGAGGGCATGGACGATCGTCAGGACGCCAAGGTCATCCGCGCTAAGGTGCCTCCAGTGACAACTATAAATTGACAACCATAGTCCTTAGCCACTTGCAACAAATTACCAACCTGGCATCGCCCACACTGCTTACAATTATATACATCATGTGTAACCTTATGAACACACGAACTTTCTTGTAAACAGTGAGGAGTTAATAATAATATACGTTCTGGATCTACCGTATACATATCTAGCATTACTAAATGATTGATTAAATCAATCATAGACTGGCGGAGTTGATCCTTAGTAACCCCTCTCACCTTACCAATCGCCAAAGTTAATGAAAATAATCCATAAATAAACTGATTGGCTAGTCTTAAAACAATAGGATGTAACCTTATAATACCTGTGCTAGCAACAATTAAAGATAAGCACAAAATCCATATAATAGCAATAAGTATAGATATAACTACACTACTTATAATTGATGCAAATGGATGCAATTGTAAAAGTCCTGGTTCTAATATATACATTAGAAAGGCTAGTACTGCTGTGAGCAAAGCACATGTAATAGTTGATAAAATCAAGTATAACGGATACGTTTCGTACTGCTTATATTGAGTCCCCAAAAACGATACCTTCCTTTATTTGATGACCATTTATAAAATCAATTGCAGAAATGCGTTTTTTATTTTCTGGTTGGACTTCTGTTAATAGAATTATATTTCCATCACCACAAAATACACCTAAACCGGCTATTTTAGATACGATTGTACCAGGCACAGTTGTGGCTGATATAGCAATTGGTACATGTTTACCATGGACATCTATCAAACAGTGAGTCGTATCACTGGGAACCACTTCTCCAGACCATACTTTTAAACGTTTTCCATCGAGATATGTATAACATCCAGGTGCTGGATTAAGTCCTCTAATGAGATTTGCAATTTCATTAGCCGGCTTAGACCAGTCGATCTGCCCCATTTCCTTTGTAATCTTAGTAGTATGTGTAGCCATTGAATCATCTTGTGGTGTAGCCACAATTTCTCCATTAACCCAACGAGTTAATACAGGCACTATAGTTTCACCCCCCAGTACAGCTATACGTTCAAATAACTGTCCTGTCGTTTCACCGGGTAAAATATCTATCTCCACAATGTCAATGATATCACCTGTATCAAGGCCATCATCCATATGCATTATGGTAACACCCGTTTTAGAGTCTCCATTAAGAATTGCATAATGAATTGGCGCAGCGCCTCTATAACTAGGTAAAATAGAGGCATGAACATTAATACAACCATATTGCGGCAATCGAATAAGCCAAGGAGGTAATATTTTACCATACGCAATAACAATCACTACATCTGGTTGTAATGCTTCTAATTCGGCTCTCACTTGTTCATCACGCAAAGTGACTGGTTGATATACAGGCAAGTCATGCTCTAAAGCAGCTACTTTTACAGGGGGCATTTGAACTTGTTTACCACGCCCTTTTTGTTTATCAGGCTGGCAATACACACCGACAATAGAATGACCAGCTTGAATCAAAGCCTCTAAGGTAGGCACAGAAAAGTCTGGTGTCCCCATAAAAACGATGCGTAATTGTTTATTATCAGACAATTTCTTTCTCCTCTGGATGATCAGTAATTAATCGTAAGTTAGTTGCTTTTTCAATAAACAAATGACCTTCCAAGTGATCAATTTCATGTTGGAAAATACGCGCCAAAAAACCTTCAGCTTTTATAGTTACCTTCTTATTATGTGGATCAATACCTTTAACAGTGACTTTATTAAATCGTTCCACATCTCCGAAATATCCTGGCACACTTAAGCATCCTTCAGGTCCAACTTGAGAACCTTCAGCATGAGTGATTTCAGGGTTAATTAGCGCAATAAGACCACTACCAGATTGGTCATCTACAACGATAATACGTTTAGCTACAGCCACTTGAGGTGCTGCAAGACCAACCCCTTCAGTCTTATACATAGTTTCAGCCATATCATCGATAAGGGCTCTAAGTTTTTTATTAA
>CALIXB010000004.1 GCA_938046775.1 uncultured Candidatus Saccharibacteria bacterium
GCACCGGGTTCTGGTCCCGGCATTCGGGGGTTCGAATCCCTCCATCCCAGCCAAGTCTGAAACTTAGCAGCCAGTCATTTGGCTGTTTTTTTCGTAGGTATGTTCGCAATAATTAACAGTAACCACATAATCGCCAGTATCAACACTCCGACTAGCCCGCTCACGTCTTTCAATGTTGCGCCAAATATCACCGCTGAAGGAGATCCATTCATAACCGCCGCTACACTAATCGCCACCATCATCCCCAGACTAATAAATCCAGCCACCCGACTCACCAAAATCGCCAATCGCGATATCTCCATGCCAATGAAAAACGGCAACGACATTAGCTCAGTAATCACTAAAACTATCATCACTACCAAACTCATTAACGAGTTAACTCCCACCGCCAAAAGAATCCCCGGAAACTTCTCAAATGTAAACAATTGACACAATAACAACAAGATAATCAATACACCCGTGATTAGTTTTGCAATTTTTATCACTTTTTCCGACATAACTTTAGTATAGCCTGCGTTCCGAAAAAGCTCAAGCTTGTTGTAATTTTTACGAAAACGCTTGCTCTTTTTAATAAAACATCATACAGTTAAATTAGCGAACGTTACAAAAATAAACACCACAAAATCGTATCTTTCGCTCTACGACATCCACCACAACTTAAATACCCCGTCTCTATGGGGTATTTTTCTTTGTCAACATTTGCGACTGCTCGGCACGCCACCTGGCTATATTTCCATGATGACCACTTAATAACACATCAGGTACTCGCAGCCCCTTAAATTCCTCAGGCCGAGTATACTGTGGGAACTCCAATGTTTCTCCATCTGAAAAACTTTCAATTTCCGCCGACTTTTCACCACCCAGCACTCCAGGAATTAGCCTGACAATAGAATCAATCATCATCATTGCTGCCAACTCGCCGCCAGTCAGCACAAAATCGCCAATACTCCATTGTTCATCAACTAGTTCTAAAATTCGCTCATCAACACCCTCGTATCGCCCGCAAATAAATATCACACCCCTGTCATCATCGGCTTCTTCCTGAGCTTTAGCATGCTTCCAGCGTTGCCCGCGCGGACTCATTAGTACCACTTTCGCTGTTTTATCCTGAGATTTTGCAAATTCTACCGCTTTCCATAACGGCTCAACCATCAGAAGCATCCCGTCGCCGCCGCCATAAGGAGTATCGTCAACTTGACGGCGAGGACCCAAACCAAACTCCCGCAGATTCACCGTCGTAAGCTCCACAATACCGTCTTTCTGAGCCTTCCACATCATGGAATTATTAAAAACTCCCGTCATCATTTCCGGAAAAAGCGTAATAACTTGAAATTTTCTCATCTGTTACAGTGTACCAAGTGTTGACTTGATTGTCCAGGTATGATATATATATTAACTTTTACTCAACCGAGTAGAAGTAGCCCTTACACAGAAAGGATGCATCATGTCTTGCATCACCAAGAAAACCATCAACTGGTTCGCAGAAGATTTTGGCCTCCACATCAAAGAGGAGGGCGGTGTGCTTTTGATGGACACGTATACTATTATGCCTCGTCTTGGTTGCGAAACTTACATCGCAGACTTGGTACGTAAATACCTCGCCCCCTACTCCGGCACTATTGACCGGATTGAGACCCTGAAGCGAGGTTTCGACGAGGCCACCGGCTTCGCAGTCTACGCCGGAGACACCATGGTGCTCAAGGTAGCACCATGGGCATGGGACAGAGGAGAACCTCACTCCGGCAACGGAGTGGGAGTCGAGATCTGGCCTGTCGTAAAACAGGCCACCGGATCCAAGCGTCTTGCAGACGCCTTCGAAGAAGTCAGCAAGCTGGCTGATCCCTATGTCTTGTCCTGGGACGGACAGTCTTGGTCGATTAGGAGGGCTTCCTAACGCCCGCTGAGAAAATAGCTCGCCTTGAGACATTAAGTCTCGGCTTGAGCCTCTTGGCGGGCTATTTTCATGTCTTTTTATAGAAATTATTCCCCACCAAAAAACCGCCCCACTAAGGACGGTTTTTTAGCACAAATAAGGCTCTCAATAGTTTCCCATTGTCTCGCATAGAGCTGTTCTCGCATAATGTCTGTGCTTGAACTAGTTTTAATTATATATCAAGGTCGTCGAGTTCTGCAAGCTCTTTTCTGGTATTTTCTGCGTAAGATGACTTATTTTCCACAACTTCATCTGTTGAGTTATCCACAGCAGCGCTATTATCATAACCACTCTGCTCACGAGCACCAGAAAACCCATCATTATTCACAATCTTCAGATTATAACGAGCATCATTCTTCGCCCCCAAAGCCCTAAGTAAAGTCCGCAAGCTTTGCGCTGTACCACCGCGTTTACCGATTACCCGACCCAAATCTTCTGGATTGACGGTCAACGTCAGTAGAACACCCTTTTCATCAATTTCTCGCTCCACCACAACATCATCTGGATGCCCAACGAGTGTTTTTACGACATACTCCACAAATTGCTGGTCTATTGTTGACATTCTGCCCCTCCTCCTGGAATTAAACTGTAACTTACATTATACACGAGCGTTTTCAGCCGTGCAAATTTTCTCTATTTCTCGCCAGATTCTTGATACTTATCAATCGCCGCACGAGCAGCCTGCTGCTGGGCCACTTGCTTGGACGGGCCCACGCCGCGCCCCATCATCTTTTCACCCACAAACACACCAAGCGTAAAGACCTTATCATGATCTGGGCCTTCCTCGCTCAAAACCTTATATACCGGCGTCTGGCTATCAACTCGCTGAGAAATCTCCTGCAAATACGACTTCGGATCGCGCCAACTGCCTGACTCCAATATTCCATCTAACTTGATGATAATATGCTTATGAATAAAATCTCGTGCGTCCTCAAACCCACGCTCCAAATAAATCGCGCCAATCACCGCCTCAAACGCGTTGGCTAAAATCTGCAAGTGTGCCCGCTCTGAGCCATTTTTCTCACCCTTTGACATACGAATTAGCGGACCATAGCCCAACTTATCACCCGCATCACCAATGCTTTCCGTCCGCACCAGCGCCGCCCGCCAAGCTGTCAAAATTCCTTCCGGTTCAGAAAAATTGTTGAATAAATACTCTGTTACCGCCAGCTCCAGTACAGCGTCGCCTAAGAATTCCAGACGTTCGTTGTGATGATGAACAGATTTACGATGCTCATTAACATAACTACGGTGAGTTAATGCCGTAATCAACAGATCCAAATTATTAAATTCAAACCCTAGTTTCTCGCGCGCAAATTCCTGATACGGAGTCGTATTCATTCCACTCATCTACAGATTCTCCTGTCTAATTCGTTTCATTGCTAGCAGAATCAGCTTACCAATGTCTTCATACTCGACTTCATCCAACGCCTCATGGAAACTAAACCATTTTAGTCCATTCATCCACTCTTCTTTCTGTAATTTCTCATTTGGATCAAGGGCTTTGACCAAATACACCTGCGTAGTCATTAGTACTAGTTTATCAATTCGACGATAACGGAAATTCACCTTGCCCAGCCAGCCATGTAATTCAATGTTCTTCAGTCCAGTCTCTTCACCAATCTCCCGGCGAGCTGTCGCCTGAGCTGTTTCACCCTGCTCAATATGACCTTTAGGTATCGTCCAACGATCACGAGCGTCTTGATATAACAAAAACTCCGCCTCGCCCTTTTCATTGCGTCGAAAAATCACACCACCAGCGGTCGGCTCGCGCACAATCTCCTGAATTAGCGGCTTTTTGCCGCCGCCAAAGTATTTTTTTATCTTATCAAAGTTGCTTGTTCTCATTATCGGACTCCTCCACGAGGGTACGGAGTGCCGTGCCAAGCACGCCATTCACAAATTTACCCGAGTTATCCGAACCGAACGCCTTTGCTAGTTCCACCGCCTCGTTAATCACTACTTTTGGCGGAACCGTATCTGCACAGTATAGCAATTCATACAAACCAATTCTTAGAACTGTTCTATCAACCCTAGATAACTGGTCAACTGGCCACTCTGGAGCTAAAGGTTTTAGCTTTTCGTCCAATTCCATCTGATTCGCCAGTACGCCACTAACCAGATTATCAACAAATTCAACGTCATCAACAGATGATTTATACTCCGCTAAATTACGCTGTAAAATACTTTTGTAATCAATATCAGCATCGCCTACCTCTGCGCGAAACTCATATTCATACAGTGTCTGCAACGCGACAATTCGTCCTAAATGACGGTTTGATGCCATTACTAAGCGTCCTGTTCGTAATTATTATTTTGTTGTTTTACCAGTTTCACGCTTAGTCGTCTTCACTTTCACTGGTGAAGTTCCATTAACGCGACGTGCCAATTTTAATACCAAATGACTGCGACGAAGTCCAGTTTTACGTGGACTGCTCTGTTTTTTAGGCTGTGCCATAATTCATTCTCCTCTTTTAGGTTGTCATAAAACTTACGTACTATTATACCTTTTTTATTAGGTAATCTCAAGGTTTTATCTAAAAATTATACAAGCGTATTGACTTTTTGTATTGGTTATGTTAATATATGGAACATGAGTAAAGAACAGCTTACACCACGAAAAGACGATTTAACAGCATTGATAGACGAGATTTATTCAAAAAAACTCCCGAAAATAACAGCCTTGATGGATGCTGTGTTTACTAAATCAGATAGCCGTGATAGCACTAGTGTGACGCCAGGGGCTTGGACGGACAAGGAAATAAGCGCCACCCCAGAGAAAAGCAACAAAAACCTACCAACTAGAATAGCCGTAGGAGCGCTAGCTGTAGCTATGACTATAGGCGGTATCGTTGGGCTGGGCAAACTCACAGAAAAAACTGCTTCTGCAGAGATAACTATTTACGACCCAAAAAATGCACAAGAGCAGATATGTGACACTCAGGCTAGACTAGAAGAACGCCTAGGGTTGGCTAAATCTAACAGCTACGATACTTTTCAAGGATGTGAAGGAACAGCCAACATGGTCACTGAAACCGAAGAAGGGGTGAATCCAAGAGACAAAGTCAAGGTTACTGTTACCACAAACGCTTTTAGTGAAGTGGCTGTAGCAGAGAAAGTCGAAAACCCGAATAACTAAACCACAATATTCACCAGCTTACCTGGAACATAAACCATCTTTTTAGGTGGTTTATTGTTTGTGAATTTCTGGACATTTTCGTCAGCTAGGGCTGCCGCTTCAACACCCTGCTTGTCCATATCACTCGGCAGTTCAAGTTTCGCACGAAGCTTGCCGTTAACTTGGACGATGATGGTCATCGTATCACTCTTTAAATATTTTTCATCCCACTTTGGCCAGTGATTAACGTGAATGGTATCAGTATGGCCCAGCTCCTGCCACAATTCTTCGGTGATGTGCGGTGCAAATGGTGCTAAGATTTGTAGCAAACTCTCCAAAGTAAACCGCCACGTTGCTGATGCTTGAATACCCTGCGCTTCTTTAATTTTATACAAGCCATTGACCATTTCCATCATCGCCGCTACGGCTGTATTGAATTTTTCGTCCTCGATGTCACGAGTGACTTTCTTGATGGTTGAGTGTGTTGGGCGAAGCAGTTCTTGGTCATCTTCAGAGGTAGATTCAGGTGCTACTACGAATTCCTGCACCACATTCCATACTCGATTCAAGAACCGATATGTCCCCGGCACTCCACGCGGATCCCACGGTGCATCCATATCGTACGGCGCGATGAACATCTCGTAAACGCGCAGCGCATCAGCACCGTAACCACTGTCCATAATCTCCATCGGGTCTATGACATTGCCCTTGGACTTGGACATTTTTTGGCCATCCGGCGCCATGATGTAGGCGTTATACATCATACGCTTGAACGGTTCCGGCGTCGGCACCAAGCCAAGTTTATAGAAAAATCGCATCCAAAAACGACTATACAGCAGGTGTGCTACCGCATGATCGGCGCCATTGTAATAATCAACCGGCATCCAATGCTTAATCAGCTCTGGACCCCACGCCTCGGCGTCATTGTGCGGGTCAAGATAGCGCAGAAAATACCAGCTGGAGCAGGCATAGCCATCCAGCGTGTCAGTTTCACGCCGGCCCTCATACCAATTGTCGCCTGTTGGCTTTGGTTCAGTAATCGGCAGCGTTTTGCCAGTTTCAACATCAACCCATACGCGCACCCAGTCATCAACTTGCGCCAGGACCGACGTGTTGCCGCCCGTTGGCTTAAAATTCTCAACCTCTGGTAGAATCACCGGCAAGCACTCATCCGCCACGGCAATTGGTGCGTAACCATCAACATGAACTATCGGAATTGGCGCGCCCCAATATCGCTGGCGAGAAATTAGCCAATCACGCATTTTATAAGTGGTCTTACCGCGACCAGAGCCCTGCTGCTCCAGCCAGGCTACGATTTGCTCGCGGGCATCCTCGCTGCGCGTACCGTCGAATTGCCCAGAATTGATCAACTCACCTTCGCCTGTATAGCAACCGATGTCTGCCGAATCCTCAGGCTTATCAACCACTTGGACAATTGGCAAGTCAAATTTCTCAGCAAAGGCAAAATCACGTTCATCGTGCGCTGGCACTGCCATAACTGCACCTGTACCGTAGCCACTCAACACATAGTCCGCCACCCAGATTGGCAGCTTTTGGCCATTGACTGGGTTGATGACATAGCTGCCAGTAAAGACGCCGGATTTATCTTTGTTTTCCTGGCGTTCAACGTCAGACTTCTGCTGAGCTGCTTGAACATATGCTTCAACCTTGGCTCGCGTGTCAGCATTGACCAGCTGAGAAACCAGCGGATGCTCTGGTGCCAAAGCCACGTAGCTAGCACCAAACAAGGTATCAGGGCGTGTGGTAAATACGGTAATGATAGCGTCCTGCCCGCTGACCGCAAAATCAACCTCCGCGCCAACCGACCGGCCAATCCAATTTTTCTGCATGGTTTTGACCATGTCCGTCCAGTCCAAGTCGTCAGTTGCCTCCAACATCTCGTCAGCATAGGCGGTGATGCGGAAAAACCACTGTTTGAGGTTACGCTTGGTGACGGGGTTGCCGCAACGCCAACATTTGCCGCCCTCAACCTGCTCGTTGGCTAGTACTGTATTATCAGTATCACACCACCACTGTGGCTGCTCCTTTTGATACGCCAAATCGTGCTTGTATAGCTGCGTAAAAATCCACTGCGTCCACTTGTAGTACTCAGGGTCAGCCGTAGAAATTTCCTTTGTCCAATCATAGCTAAATCCGAGGCGCTTCAGCTGAGAGATGAAATGCGCCTTGGCTTCGTCGTGCGCCACTCGCGGCGTTTTACCGACCTTGATGGCGTAGTTCTCCACTGGCAGACCAAAACTATCCCAGCCAATTGGATGATACACATTGTAGCCCTGCTGACGCTTCAGGCGTGCTTTGATGTCGGCAAATTGAAACGTCCGACCGTGACCGATGTGAATGCCAGCACCAGTAATGCCAGGCAGCATGCTCAAACTGTAATATTTGGGACGCGTCGTATCACCAAGGTTAGTAACATAGGTGCCATCAGCCTCCCATTTATCTTGCCATTTTTTCTCAATTTCCGTCGGATTATAGCGTCTCATATCTGTAATTATAACAAATAATCTCGCTCATTACGAACGAGATTATTTATAGTCAGGAGGTCAAGCTAATTGCCTGAGTATCCACCATCAAATATATCTAAGAGCTCTTTTAGACTACCAGCATCGGAAGGGACATTCACTTCTTCGGACTTATTCATGGTAATATCAAGCGAAACTTCAGTCGATGCTTTATCTCCCTCGCCCTTAAGCTCTAAAGCCTTTAGTTCGTGAGACCACCTATCAACCCACACCTTAAGTGAGGCTTTGTCAATTGATGAGTTATCGTCATTACTACTATCATTGGACTTTTCACATTTGCTAAATTCCTTACCAATAGACGATTTTTTAAGTTCATCATCAAACTTTGATGACTTTTCATGATCACCCTGCAGTTCAAATCCGCGTCCACCATTACGGTCACTAATATTCGAGTCCTTTATGCTGTAAAAACTATTTTTCTGATACAGCCGAGCAATCTCCCTACGAGCACTTTCATCGCTTCGCACCTTCTTCAATGCTTCAGTGTAGCACTTGTAGCTGTCATCTTTAATATCATCCGGAGAGATCTTCATCCATTTTCCGTTGAACTTATTTAATACAGGATCAAGTTGGCTCAACATTTTATCGCGATATTCTTTTATCTGATCTTTTGATAATGCAAAACCAGACTTTGCAGTCTGCTCCTCCACCATAAGTTCAAAAATATCAGAGAAAGAATCCTTTAGATTATCAATTTTTACATATACCGTGCCATCGCCATCAACAACAATGTCACCCTTTAATGAAAAAGTTTTGTCAACGTCTTTAATGGTTAACTTTGCATCAATATTTGATTTTAATTTATCAGAAGCAGCGCTAGCTTTCACGTTAAGCTCTATCTTGGCTGAATCTTTCATATTAACCATGATTTTACCATTAACAACAGCCTTCTTTGCTACAATCGCATTGGACACAGCGTCGGTAACCATTTTTTCCGGATTTTGCCACCACAGGAAATAGGTTAATAAAGCAGCAATAATTGCAACAACTGCCAGCACACCTAACGTGATACCGACAATTAATCCTGTTTTTTTCTTCTTTGGCTTTGACGTGGCCATATTACCATATGGCGGCTGTGGTGTAGGTTGGCTATTCTGATCCATACTTCCCCCTTATACTTATTTAATATCAATATAGCACATTTAGTCCTTAAATTGTGAGAAAAATTGATTCTTTCTGGCAATCCATTCCGGAGTTTGGCGGACCAGATATTTATCGTCCTCAGTGCTGTGAAGATTAATCTTTATCGACTCCTCTAGCCACACGCCGCCGCTTGATCCTTTAAACAATGCAATTCCCTCTGACTTTAATTTATCCCGTACAAACGACCCGGCCTCGATAGCGTTTTTACACTCTTTTACCTGACAACCTTTTTGGCGAGCAGCTGGCGCCAGATATTGATTAGCTTTATCACCCACCGTAACGACCCAATCCAATAAATCCGGGTTGCAGTTCGCGCCAAGCTCAGCATGGGCTTGCTCAAAAATCCCTTTCAAACCGTTCATATTACCAAGCACAGCAATTCGCTGCGGCGTCTCTATCCGGTAAAGAGACTGGAGGGCAGCCAGGGCTGTCAGTGGTGTTGAACTATAGCTATCATCAATCAGCCACGTATTATCAGCCCCCTTCAGTAAATTCATCCGACCTGGCAGCGGCCGCAAAGATTCCACACCCTTTTTGATATTCTCCTCAGACTCACCTAAAGCATAGCCGACAGCTGCCGCGACTACTGCTGGACGGACGTTGTGTTCGCCAATCAGCTTAACGTCAGCCTCTAGACCGTCGGGATTTTCTGGTGACACAATAAAACCATGATGTCCATCTGTCAAAGAAAAATTACGATCATCAAAATTATACTCTGCCACCGGATCGCTGCCGTAAGTAGTAATGTTAGGATTTGTCAGAAAGCTCGCAAAACGCCCATCAATATCATCACGATTAATCATCGCCATACGCGAATAGTTAGCCAGGGAAATCATCTCGTTCGCAACCTCTTCCAAAGAATGCTCAACCTGCATACGGCCATTCGTCACAGATGTCACAACCGTAATATCAGGCATAATATAATCTTTAAACCATAAATTATAACCAGGCTCTTTCGGGTTAAATTCCTGAACAATAATCTGAATATCTGGCTTCTCGGCCTTAATTCTTTTCTTCACCGCCCTTATTACCTTCCACCATTTGAATAAGCCTTTTTCTGGCATCCTAACGCCCATCATCTGTAGTAAAACGTCGGCTTTTGTTTTTGGCTCATCAGTGCGGAGTTGGATATCAAATTGCCTAGATAGAACTGTACCAATAGCAATTTTTGCACTAGCTTTTCCAGCACTACCCGTTACCGCCACCAATCTAACTTCTGGGTGTGCTGCAAAAAACTCCCGCACTAGTTCTGCTAGTTTTTCTTCCCTCTTTTTTGAAACCGTAACCATAACTATATCATACCATAAGCATCATAGAAGAGCTGCTACGCGCCCACCCGGGGCATGTTGAAAATGTGTTTGTCTTTCAATTGGCAAGCATAGGAGATGCCCCTATGCGTACCAGCTCACTTGTGATTATGCACCAATTGTCGCAAAAACACAAGCGTTATTTAAAAATACTTCAGTCAAAAAATTCTCGCCTCATTAGTAAGCCAATTGCCAAACTTTTGCCAATGCTGAAAATGAGAAGGGTTAATCTCCGCGCCGTCATGGCGGAGCGCAAACTCTTCAGCAATCGTTAATCCGCCGCTATCCCCCATCGACACAACCTGATTCATTGATGTTCCTTTGCCGCGCGGCTCATTTATAAACACGCCAGTTTGATCAGATATAAACAGCTTTAATTGCTCGCCATCAAAATACGCCACGACGTCATGCAATATAATTCTCCGATCATTTTTGTCTTTCATCAAAGCCAAAAAATCTTCAGCTGTAAACCAATTAGCAACATCCTTCATATAACCACCCGGAAAGCCGCCAAGTGCTGGAATTTCCCAGCTGCTATCGTTAACGACAACCGGCTGGCCTGCTTTTTCGTACGCCGACTTAACTTTCGCTTCGGTAATTTTCAGCGGATCATGATGCTGGATTTCATCAATGTTAATTTGTAGCGGCTCGACAACAATCCCATAGCCTTTCAGAACCGACTTGGCTTCTTCGAGTTTGTGCGGATTGCCAGTAACGAATGTTATTTTCTTTGACATGTTGCTATTGTAGCACGTCAGTATTTTTTAGACTCAGCGGATTGAGTATGCTCTAATTCTTCGCGATACTTCTCTGGCTGAGCGCGGAAGATTTTCACCCATTTACTATCATCCGCCAGGTCATGATATTTAATGTAATGTCGTTTGTCAAAGCCGCCTTTATCCTGCTTTTTACGCGCCATTTCCTCTTGGACTTGCTCTGTAGAAAAGCCAAAATCCTGGCGCAGCGCGTCAACGACTTCCTGCAAATCAGCCAGCTCTTTGAGCGACTCATCGCGTTGATTATCGCCCAGCGGAATTTCGTCCGCCTCCTCGTGAACCTTGCGGAGCAACTCGCGGCGAAACTCTTGTTTGTCTAATATACGGTACTCCGTATGTAAAACTTCTTCGTCATCCAGACACTTTTTCACGACTTTATCGCGAACTAGTTTTTGTAAATAAAATCGAACCATCACCACCCCCTATTCTTTTATAATTTGTAGAAATTCTTGTTCATTAATAATTTTCGTGCCGTATTGTTCGGCTTTTTTCAGCTTGCTAGCGCCAACTTTACCGCCGGCTACTAAATATGTTGTATCTTTTGCAACAGCGGTTTGGAAGGTGCCACCAAGCTCGCGGATTTTTTCTGCGGCGGCGTCACGCCCCATTGATTGCAGGGTGCCGGTGATAACGAAACTTTGGCCAGCTAGACTGCCGGATTTTTTGGTAAACTGTGGCGTCACGCCAAGGTCGGCAAATTTTTCGAGCAGCGTCACATTATCTTCATCGGCAAACCACGCCACAATTGACTCGGCGACAATTTCGCCCACGCCGTCTACTTCGCGTAGCTCATTGATAGTCGCTTGGCTGAGCTTTTCAATACTTTCAAAGCATTTCGCGAGGTCGATCGCTGTCTGCGCGCCAACATGTCGGATGCCGAGGCCGAACAAAAATCGCTCCAACGCTGGCTGTTTTTTAGCGGCAATGGCATCAATGAGTTTCTGCGCAGAAATCTCAGCAAAGCGCTCTAGTTGCAGCAAATCATCTTTCGTCAACCGGTAAATATCCGCCAAATCATTAACTAGCCCAGCCTCGACCAGCGCCTCAACATTTTTCTCGCCCAATGTGTCGATGTCCAGGGCGCCTTTGGAGGCAAAATGCGCCAGGGACCGCTTCAAAATCAGCGGGCCGCTCAAACCTTTAACGCGGTAGACTGCCTCACCCTCTGGCCGCACAAATGCTAGTTCCGGATATTGGCGTGCTAGTTCCGCTGGATAATCAATTGATTTGGAATCTGCTTCGCGCAATTCTTTTAGCACAGTTTGAACCTGCGGGATGATGTCGCCAGCCTTGAAAATCACCACCGTATCGCCGCGCCGCACATCCAGCCGAGCAATTTCGTCGGCGTTATGCAGGCTAGCATGCTGCACTGTCGTGCCGGCCACCACCACCGGGTCAAACACCGCTACTGGCGTGGCCGCACCGGTTCGACCGATGGAAATGACGATATCGCGGACGATGGTTGTGGCCTGCTCAGCGGCGTACTTGTAGGCCACAGCGCCGCGCGGATTTTTCCCGACTAACCCGAGACTTTCATACAACGCTCGATCATTAATCTTAATCACCAGACCATCAGTGTTAAACGGCAAATCATGGCGCTTATCATCCCATTCGTTGACGAAGTTCATCACCTCAGCTAACGTAGTAAAAACGCTTGCCTGCTGATTACGAGTAATTCCTAGGGCGGTCAGCGCCTCGTAAGCAAAGCTATTGGTCGGCACTTCGGCGTCGTTATCACGCAGTACATCATAGCCGCGAAAATGCAGCGGCCGCGCCGCCACCAAAGACGGGTCCAATTGACGGATTGTTCCTGCCGCCAAATTGCGCGGATTCGCAAATTCTGGCTGCCCCAAGGCTTTTTGCTTTTCGTTAAGCTCTTCAAAGTCGCGTTTCAACATCACAATCTCGCCGCGAATTTCTGTCCGCCCGCGCAAAAATTGTTCAAAGCCTGACGCCTCATGTAAACGCAGCGGTACATTTTTAATAGTCCGCACATTGTTTGTTACATCCTCGCCAACAAAACTGTCACCACGCGTTACCGCCTGAGACAGCAACCCATCAATATAAATCAGCGAGCACGCCAAACCGTCCATCTTTATATCAGCAAAAAACTCATGCCGCTGACCAGGAATTAGCTTATCAGTCCGCTTAATCCACGCTTCAACCTCACTTTTATTAAAAACGTCGTTTAAACTAACCATCCGCCGCTCGTGCTTTACTTTCTGAAAACCGTCAAGCAACTTATTGCCGACACGTTGCGTTGGACTATCAATTGTAATTAGCTCCGGACATTCGGCTTCGATTGACTTCAGCTCATCCATCAAACTATCGTAGACAGCATCACTTACACTCGGCTTATCTAAGGTGTAATATTCGTAGCTATACCGATTTAATAGCGATTTAATTTCATCGGCTCTTGCTTTTTTTGCTATCACTTTCGACGACCTTCCTATAGAACATGTAGACGTAAACCGACATCAGAATAATTGACGCGTACATTAGAATAAGACCGACTGTCGGCACAATTGGCAGCCAATTAATATCATTAAACCACCCCTTCAGCGCGCCATCGAATAAAATTGTCGGTATCAAAATAATCGCCCACAATAATATGATCATCACCACAGCCCAAATAAATCTAAGCAAAATTCGAACCCTTCTTCCAGTTACAATGTCGCCAGACAAGCGCAAGGCATGAAGTGGATACATGCCAGGTAGAGTTATTATAATCATCGCAAAAACTGTTGAGGTTGCCCAATAAACAGACATCGACACGATCAGAATAGTCGCGCCGCCGGCCGCCATAAGAATTGGCGTCTGGTTTAATACGCCCGAAGCGTCAAGCGCACCATAGACTATCACTGCAATCGCTGCTGGAACCATTTGGATTAAAAAGATTCCAATGACAATGATTAATGCGATTATAGGCGATCCTGAACTATATAGAGCGTCACGCATTTTTGGTTTTTTTCCAATTAAAATAGCTCGCGTCAGCCAAACAGAAGAAAGCCAAGTTAGTAGACCCAAAAAAACTCCAGACATCTGTTGTACATTTCCACCAGCCGTTCCACTACCAGAAAAATAGCTAACCATCACACCAGAAAATAAGCTAATAGTCGTGTAGACTTCACTAATTCCACTCTCTTTAGCTTGGTTCATCACATCTCTAAGCTGCTGATACGTATCCTGTGACATAACGCTCGATAAAGCGAAAGTCAATATAGACATGACAGCAATTAGAGCTAAAAAGGTTCTCTTATTGCGCCAGATAAGACGATGGGCTTCACTAGTCAATGACCAATACCCAGGAATATTAAGACTACGCCGATAATCTCGCCGCCTGGTTAATCGAAAGCTACGGTGTGGCCGACGATTTAAAAAACTACGACGTTGCTGGCTTAATTTGCTAAAATCACGCTTAACGCTGCGCCAAATTGTAAACTTACGATTGTTACTCAGTTTTTTAGGCTTCTTCTCAACCTGTTTTTTATTAGACTTCACTGCCATAATTACATCTTTGTTGCGTTATTTCTCAATCTAATAATTCGATCTTCTAGTGGCGGGTGGGTGCTGAATAATTTCGAGAAAAAGCTAGGTTTAAGAGGGTTGTTCATAAATAGATTGGCGGTTGAAGAACTCTGCTTTTGCATTGGACGACCAAATTGACGTAATTTTTCTAGAGCACTTGCCAAACCCTCAGTATCGCGCGTCAACAATACACCAGAAGCGTCAGCCAAGTATTCTCTCTGCCGGCTAACTGCTAATTGCGTAATCGTCGCCAAAATTGGAGCCAGGATAACCACCACTAGTCCAAGAGCATAAACTATTGGACTAACCTCCCTGTCTCTATCATCGCTATAAAACATCATCCTTAGCGCCAAGTCCGCAAATAAACCAATCGCGCTAACCAGCCCAAACGCAATCATACTGACACGAATATCGTAGTTGCGCACATGACTCATCTCATGCGCCATCACCGCCTCCAGTTCGCGCTTATCCATAATTTCTAGCAGTCCAGTAGTCGCACCAACAATTGCATGTTTTGGATCGCGACCTGTTGCAAAGGCGTTTGGCGCTGGATCGTTGATAATATACACCTTAGGCATCGGCATACCAGAAGTAATCGCCAAATTTTCTACCACTCGCCATAGTTCAGGCGCATCATTTTTCTCAATCTCCTGCGCGCCCGTCATTGCCATAGCCAATTTACCAGCGATAAAATATTGCAGCCAAGCGTACAGTATCGCACATATAAAAATTATAAATGACAAAGAATAGCTATCAGCTACTATACCAATAAAAACTCCAATAATGCCAATAATTATCACGAACACTGACATAATCAATACAGTGTTGCGTTTATTTTGAGAAACTGCGTTATACATAATTTAATTATAACAAAAACCGCCCACTTTCGACAGCGAGCGGTTTTGATTTTTGGCTTAAATTAGAACTTTACTTCTACTGGGTTTTCAACACTTGCTCGATCTTCAACATCGAAGAATTCCTTAGCCTGGAATCCGAACATTCCCGCAACAATATTTGCTGGAAAGGTTTGGATCTTAGTGTTTAAATCACGTACTCCACCGTTATAGAATCGACGAGCGGCTTGAATTTTATCTTCAGTGTCAACCAGTTCCTGTTGCAATTGCAAGAAGTTTTGATTAGCTTTCAGCTCAGGATAAGCCTCAGCAACTGCAAACAAGCTCTTCAAAGCGCCTTCCATCATGTTCTCAGCCTTAGCGGCGTCTGCCACGCCTTGAGCATTCATTATTGCTGAACGAGCTTCCGTTACTTTTTCAAATACCTCTTTTTCATGTGTAGCATAACCCTTGACGGAATTGACTAAATTTGGAATTAAGTCAGTTCGGCGTTTCAGCTGTACAGTGATATCACTCCACGCTTCTTCAACACGATTACGCAGCGTTACCAGACCATTATATGAACCGATAACGAACATAATTATCACACCCAATAAAGCCGCAATAACTATAAGCACAATTGCTAATACACTCATTTACCTTATTACCCTTTCTATTAAACTTTCCTTTACAGTTTTGGTGCGCAAGGCGGGAATCGAACCCGCACGACTTTTGGTCAAGGGATTTTAAGTCCCTCGCGTCTACCAATTCCGCCACTCGCGCGTATATATCTACAAGCCAGACATTTACACATCTGACACTGCCTATATTATACTATATTTATGAAGCAAATTGTAATAATTCACGGCGGTTCAAGTTTTAATAGCTACGAAAATTACTTAAATCACCTAAAGTCCAGCCAACTTCACTATGAAAGACTACTTTGGTCGCAAAAATGGCGAGACTGGCTGGCGCAGGAAATCGTCAACGCTGATGTTTTATTACCGGATTTCCCCAATAAGCAAAACGCCAGCTACGCTGAGTGGAAAATATATTTTGAAAAACTACTACCCCTGCTTGGCGATGACGTTCAATTGGTTGGATATAGCCTAGGTGCAATATTTTTGGCGAAATATTTACACGAATCACCGCTTAGCTCGCCAATTCGACGATTGGTATTAGCGTCACCATGCTATGACGACGAATCAGTTGAAGATTTAGGCAGTTTTCGAGTGACAAGTGCTGCTGGTTTAGAAAAATCAGCAAGAGAAATTCATTTATTTCACAGCAAAGACGACCCGGTAGTACCCTTTACTGAGCTTGCCAAATTTCAGCGTGATCTACCAACCGCCAAGGTGCATATTTTTGAAGACCGCAACCACTTTTTCCAGCCGACTTTTCCAGAGCTGAAAGAACTATTAAAAAAGTAGAAAGGACATCATGTTTAGATTATTTAAGAAAAAGCCTCAACCTATCGATGATGAGATATCAAAAGATCACCTCATCACTTCGTTGCGAGAAAAAGTAGGGTCTATGAATGATATAGATCGCATTACTGTTGGCGGTCAAGAAATGTTTAATTTTCTTATGATACCACACAAAGATGACACAGAACCCCGCCTTCCTATTCAAATACTTCTCTGTGTCTCCAGTATGCTCGCTGGCTACGCAGCACAAGTAGCGGTTCGTGTCGAATCTCCTGAAACTATCCTTGAGATTGGCATGAAGAATGGTCAAAAATTCTACCTGGGAGACGGTATATTACAAAAAATATTCGTAGAAAAATATTCTCCCTGGTCATTTGTTGGTGGCGGCATGAAACAAATCGGCAAAACTAAAGCGTTTAAGGCGTTTGATATCCAAGAGTGTATCGGTCACAGTGCTCAAGTTATGGGTAGCAATGATTTCTATACCATTAGAGTTCCTAAAAACCATCAGCCAGACGCACTAACGCCTAAAGACTTTGTAGGACTATGGAAAACCTGTTCAGAACATCTTGGCGCTATTATTCCTAATCAACAAGAGTGGGCTAGCTGTTATGGTTTCGTTTTACAGCAGGCAATTATCCACGCGAAAGACATCATCGACCCAAACGTAGTGCTCACCATCATCGCCGAAAGTATGCTTATCGCATCAAAACTAGACCTTCCTCATAAAGAAAAATAGCCCCACTCAGGGACTACATTTGGAGGCACGTACGAGAGTCGAACTCGTCTAAAAGGTTTTGCAGACCTCTGCGTAACCGCTCCGCCAACGCGCCGTTCGGTGTGCTTGGTGCGAGCGAGAAGACTTGAACTTCCACGAACTTGCGTTCACTAGCCCCTCAAGCTAGCGCGTCTACCAATTCCGCCACGCCCGCACGACTGTCATTATTATAACCGAAATTACGGTGTTTTGTAAACGGATTGTTTCTCTGTCGCCCAATATTGAACGTCAACGTACCTGTCAACCGGATTAACAACTTCTGTTTTTTCATCAAGTGCCTTAACGGAACGAATATGAATGTAGTCAAACTTTGGCTGATATAGAGCAATTGCTGGAGCGTCCGTCTTCCAAGTATTAGCAAACTTCTCATAACGATCAAACCGCTGCTTTAGAGATAACTTTGAACGACCGCTTTCTAGGGCGTCATCCGCCACGGCATTATTATAATTAGAGAAATTCAATCCGTTATTTGTAGCTTGAGACGAGTGCCAATAGGCGTAAACATCTGGATCACCGCCCAGCGACAACTCATAAATTAGCACATCAAAATTACGAGGTTGCAAAATTGTCTGAAGGATATTCTGAGAAGCGTCGTTTGGATCAATAATTTTAACATCTACTTCTATATTTAGCTCATTACGCCATACTTGAGCTAAATATTGAGCGGCCTTCTCGTAGTTATTATTTTTTAGAACAACCATGTTCAGTTTTAATTTGACATTTTCTTTCTGACGAGCGTTGCCGACAACCTTCCAGCCCTCAGCATCAAGCAAGGACTTCGCCTTTTTCGTGTCATAGCCCAGTGGCTGAGAGGCTTTACCTAGTAACTTGTTTAATATCGGACCAGACAACTCCTCTGTTGATAACGACAAGGACTGGCGCAACTTACCATTATCGACACTAAGAGCTAGGGCTTGACGAACGGACTTCGATTGTAAAAACTGACTATTGTTGTTAAATAGCGCATAGACGCCATTATTCAAGGAGTGCGACTCTGCCGCATACATAGACTTAACTTCTGCCGGCTGATCGTTATAAATCAATTCTGATGTACCCGTAATCTCTCTGGTCCTGAGGCTTTTAACAATGTCATCTTGAGTTGGGTAAACATATAGCTGGAAGCGATCAAGCTTAGGACTGCCTCCATAATAATAAATATTAGACTGTAAATATAGGACCTTCTTGCTGCCATCGCTTGTAACATTCTGCAGCAGCCTAAACGCAAACGGGCCGCTAGAAATTGGTGCTTTGCTAAAATTATGTTCTCGTAAGTTCGACGGTTTAACATCTTTTAGAACATGCTCTGGAACAACTGGAAATGTCAACGCATGCACAAATGGCGAATAAGACGCAGGCAAAATAAATTTTACTGAGTCTTCAGAGACTTTTTCAAATTTAATTGAGCGCCAACCGGATATCTCAGCCCCCACTTCCGGATTAGCCAAAAGCTTTAGAGTGAAAATTACGTCGTTAATCGTCAGGTCATGTCCATCTGACCACTTCAGATTTTTCTTCAGCTTAACTGTATATTCTGTTTCCTTATCATTAACCTTTACTCCGTCTGCCAGGTCGGTTTTTATATTGCCAGTCGAGTCATACCTATATAAGCTGGAAAATAGCAGTTTAGCGGCAGATTTTTCGGCGCTAGTTTTTGCAAAAATTGGATTTAGATTTTCTAGAGGACCCAATACACCCTCAGAATACGAACCGCCAGTAGCATACGTCATAGCCGTAAAAGAACTGCGCGAGATATGCCACTGCACAGCACTAACGCCAATCATCACCAGAACCAAAACTACCCAGATAGACACGCGCCGGCGAACATTGGCAAGTCGATCTAAACGAGACATCACAAATTTATGCGCATGCCGCAAGCTGCCCTTTTCGATTTTACGCAGACGCTTATTGACGCCTTTACGAGAGACTTTTAGGCGCGCAAATCGGTTCCATGACGATTTGTCTGAGCTCAATTTTATTCTCCTATTTTTGCAATCCCGGCAAAATCATACTTGCCAAAATTGACAACACAAAAATCACCGCAAAAACTACAGTTACGTCAAATAAGTTTTTATCAAAACCACGTCGGGTGGTAAATAGTTCGCCCGACGAGCCAAAACCAGCGCCCAAACTTGCGCCTCGTTGCTGCAATAATATTGCAATAATCATCAGC
Source organism: uncultured Candidatus Saccharibacteria bacterium (assembly GCA_938046775.1). GTDB lineage: Bacteria > Patescibacteriota > Saccharimonadia > Saccharimonadales > Saccharimonadaceae > Nanosynbacter. The sequence continues at coordinate 19,557 of CALIXB010000004.1, forward strand.
ACAGCCGATCCAAGCGTAACATACGGTAAAATTGTATCAATTGACATATTGCTCCTTTTCTTCTCGCTGCAGAACCAGCGCACTACCTATAATATAGTTTACCAGACTCAGGATAATTCCGGCAACAATTGAATGCGCAAATGTCATAGAAATTCCTGGCGCCAAAGCTAATGAGACATAAACCATCAATCCATTAACCACCAAAGTAAATAAGCCTAGGGTCAATAAAATTGCTGGTAGTGCAAAAATTGTAACAATAGGCTTTAATGTACTATTAACTAATGAAAATATAAGTCCCGCCATCATAAATGTCCAAGCGGAAGTCGCCTCAGTATTACCATTACCAAGTAGTCGCACAGCCACCCAAATGCCAACTGAATTAAGAATCCAGCGAAGTAAAAATGTCGCAAATTGTCTCTTCATTAGTCTTATTATATATAATTTATGCTTTATTGTCGATTAGCGCTGTCGCCTTCTGAAAACTGCCTTATAAGCTGCGTTTTTCGCCTACCAATTTCTGTCTCCAACTCTTCGCTGCTTGCCTCAAAGATTTTCTTAATGCTACCAAATTTTCTCAGCAATTTGGCACGGGTTTTTGGCCCCACACCAGGAATTTCCTCCAGCTGGTTTTTTGTTTGCTGCTGGCGTTTGAGCGCCGTGTGGTAACTCACTGCAAAGCGGTGCGATTCGTCGCGAATGCGCTGGAATAATTTGACGATGTCAGTTGCTGCGAGGGTATTTTCGTCCGCCGTCGGACGTTCATTACGAGTTTGTTCAGCGCTGGCGCGTAAGTTTTTTGAATGCGAACCGGCGTTACGCTGGCTTGGGTGTAAATTCACCACGTAGACATCACTGTCTTCGTGAATCACGATGCCCATTCGTGGCTGCGACTGAATATGCTCAATAAACGTGGTATCAATCTGCGAACCAGTCTTGTGTACTAGCAGTTCTTCTTCGCGCTTGGCGATGCTGACGATCGGCACAGTGACGCCACGCTCATCACGCGCTCTGATGGCCGCCGCCAACTGGCCTTTGCCGCCATCAATGAGCAGCAGATTAGGACGACCCCAGCTTTTTAGATGACGTTCGCTCAGTCGGCGAAAAATCGTCTGATGGATATTACCCGTGTCATCATTTTTCTCACTAACTTTAAATTTGCGGTACTCCGCCCGGTCGCTGGCACCATTGGTAAACACTACCATGCTAGAGACGACTTGCCGCCCGCTCATGTGAGAAATATCATACCCCTCAATGCGTGCTGGGATATCTTTTAGGCCCAATAATTTTGCCAAATCAGCCAGCGCCTTGTCCTTCGAAATATCCAAAAACTCTTTGTCGCCAAAACAAACCCGCCGCTGTAACTCCTGCATAGCGCGTAGCTTATTGCGAAGGTCGGCCGCCCGCTCAAAATCATGCAGTCCAGCCGCCGTTTTCATATCGCGCTCCAGCTCGGCGGCGATGGCTTTACGATTACCCTTGATATAGCTGATGAGTTTGCGTAAATTAGCTTTGTAGACAGCTGACCCATCGCTTAGTCGTGGACTCAAGCCCAAATCTTCATCCAATGTTGACTGCCCTGGTCGCCGCTGCCTGGTTAAATACGGAAATACCCGCCGCAAATAGCGCAAGGCTTTTTTCAAGGCAAAGCCATTATAAAACGGGCCAATGTATTCCGCACCGTCATCAGCTGGATTGCGCGTAAAACTGACGGTTGGCCACTCACTTTTCATGCCGATTCGCACATACATCTGCGATTTATCATCACGCAGCAGCACGTTGTAGCGCGGCATATAACGTTTGACCATCTCACTTTCCAGGAATAACGCATCAACTTCGCTCTCGGTCTCAATCCAGTCGGTATCAGCAATTTCCGCCACTAACGCCATGGTTTTATTGTCCCGCCCGCGCGAATCTTGAAAATACTGACGCACGCGGTTTTTCAACACCGCCGCCTTGCCCACATAAATAATCTCGCCGCTGGCTGACTTATGAAAATAAACGCCAGGAGTGCGTGGTAGGGTTTTGAGTTTTTGCTGCAACTGTTTATTCACAAGTACTATTATATCTTATATCAAGTAATCAAGCTGCTAATAATGTCAGTCAAAGCCCTCTTCAATAATTATTTTCTATTACGTAATATTGCCTCAAACAACTCAGGAAAAGTATCGTCAGACATGTCGCGCTTACCACAAAAATGCCTATATCCCGGAAATAATCGATAACAGGCAGACGGGAAAGATTTTTTTAGAATTTTTATTGCAGTATCAACTCGCACCGAGTCATTGTCAGAGTAAAATATAGTTAGACTACGCACGCGATCAAGTAGCGCCTCGTCAATCTCAAAATCAAAAAAACCGCCGCGAAGCGGCTCGTCATATGGAGCTTCGGGGTTAAACTTATCACCAAAAGCCGGCGCAACAAGATAAACGTCGCCTGCACAAATTTGCGGATTCTCACTCATCCATTGAATTAGAAAACCCCCGCCACAACTATGACCAACCAATATAGTTTCTGAATTTACATCATACTTTTCAAAAGTCTGTCGCCACAACGAGTAATCTGGTCGCCATGATTCAGGCATCTCAGGCGTCTGAGTGTCAATACCGCGAATTAGCAGCTGCTGTTGCAGCCATGGAATCCAAATTGAGTTACTAGCGCTCGGTAGATTTGGATTGAAATACGATTGTTTGGACGGCTTACCGTGAACAATTATCGCCTGCTTCATATTCCAATATTAACACAATGATACGTTAGCTTATGTATTTGACAAATATGTAATGTACGATATTATAATAAGCGAAACGATGGATGATCTAAAACAACCCATAACAGCTTTTTGCGTAGGCGGTGGTGGTAGTAACTTGGCAAGAGGCTCAGTCGCCTTTAATTATATTAACGATGCTCTATCAGAGTATGGCACTGCTCCTCATAATATTCACGGCGTTACTACTGATGCGACCAGCCTCCGTGTCCGCTCTCCCTCGGAGCAATATGAAGAAATAATGGATAACATACCTATTGGAGTCAAAGAGGAGGGTGAAAAAGGTTCCGTATTACTAATAGCCCAATGCATGGGTACAATCGCTGCCCATCAAGCATTATCGTCCATGACTGAAGAAGGCATAGACGCAGCACTTGTAGCCTTTTCACCTCCATTACCAAGCCCAGACAAAGTAATTCAACTGCCAAATTCTAGAAAACGACGGCGCAATAATGACACAGAAATGCAATGTCCGACATTTCCAGACGGCAAGATAGGTGATTTCAGCGTTCTACGCCACGAATGGCTTCCTATTCCTCAGAAGTACTTTCACGACATCCAAGAAACTCGCGATCTAGAAGAGAAACTACGTCAATCAGTCGAAATTGGCCGCGCGGCAGTAATTGCGGCAGAAAGAGACTGGAATACTAGTACTCCGTTAATTGTTAGCAGCTGGAGGCAAAGCTGGCAACTGCGCGGATTACACGAGGCTAGACGACGAGCTATTATCGTACCAAAAGTTGGCCATTCGCTCCATCCAAGCGGCGAGAACAAGCACCTAGCGCCCCTCTCGCAACAGCAAGCCTGCCAACTGGTTGTGGACGCTGGCTTAAAAATTTTGAGTACCAGCCTTCCAGGTAGAGAGTCGGAATAAACAAGAAAGCACTTCAGCGACCTATCAACGACGTAAGTATTCTTCCAAAAATTCGCTCCAGTCCGGGGCATTCTTCTCGCGGAAATAATGGCGTAAGAAATCAACCATAATTTGCTGGCGGTCTTCTGCTTCCGTCTTCCCTGGCTCGGTCAGCATCAAGCCCTTCAGCTTCAGCAGCTTTTCAAAAAAGTGATTGATGAAGCCGTCGGTATCATGCGTATTGCCGTCAGCATTATATTCGTGCGCCGCCAGATTAACATTCGGCCAAACTGCGGGGTCAAAAATCCGTCCGCCATGACGACAAGCATAGACCAGCGCCCGCTCAATCCCAACTGCACCGATAGCATCGCACATATCAGCATCCGAGACCAACTGCCCCGCCAGCCGCTGCGGCTGCTTGCCGCCCAGGCGTTTGCTATAACCAATCGCCGCAACATTTTCTAGCACCGCCCGGCTTAAACCGTCGGACACTTCTGCCTGCGCCATAATATTTATTGCGTTCGTTAATTTCTCTGCCTGCGCCTTGCCGACCAATTTGTAATCATCAACGTCATGCAGCCAAGCCGTCAACAGCACTTCTTGTAGATCCACTGATTCGCTGCATTCGCTAGCAAAACGTTCTGCCAGCAGCGCCACCCGCTCGACATGATCATCGGCGTGACCTGAGGCGTCGCCGCCCAGTAATTCACGGACTAATAGTTTAACTTTATTAAGTTCAGAAGTTTGCCCATTATTCATAACAATTATTATAGCTTACAACTACCGTCTACACCACTAGATTGAGTTAATAAATAAACTACCGCAGACATTTCTCCATAATACATCGGCATGCTACAATTAGTTAGCGTATGAAGCACTTAAAATATGCAGCAATCACACTATCTATTCACGGCTCTCTTGAAATTGTTGGCGGGCTGATGGCGTTTTTGCCAGTTAGCAAAACCAAAGATTATATTTTTGCAATGCCATTTTTGCGAGATAATTTGATAATGATTGGTATCATCGGCATAATTTTTGGATTGTTGAGAATAGCTGCAGCAACTGGTCTGTGGCGAAATTTATTGTGGAGTTGGTGGCTAGCAATGATTATGTGTATAATCACCCTTATTCTGATGATTTTCATGATACCCTCAGGAATCGGCGACGGCATACTAGCGGGTTTAGCAACTGTTTGGCTATTAATCGCCCGATACGGTAAACTTAAAATTATCAACAGGTAAACCTCGTGTTACAATATCTGTAAGCTTTGTTAAATTGAGGGAGAAGGTTTTGTGAAAACACCAAAATTACTATTAATCATCGCTGGATCGCTTGCGGCTATTGCGGCAGTATTAATTGCTGTCAGCTGCATACCGCCGTCCGGACCAGAACCAGAATACGTTTGCGCCAAAAACGGCCAGCCAAGTTCCGGGTTCAAAGACACCAAGAAAAATTGCCCGATAACTTCAGAGAGCTTGAAAGCTCATATGGTGTGGGAAGAAGGCCCGTTCGGCAGAGGCAAATATATTATGCGCCAAATCGCCGTCGTGTCAATACTTGGCGCGATTGGCTGTGCTGTTGCTTCGCCAATTATAAAGTCAAAGCAGAAGAAAAAGTTAGAAAAATTTTTGAAGAAATAAAAGAATTTAGTAAGTTAAATAATAAAGTTGAAATTGAAAGAAAAGCTTTAAACAATAAGAATTCTAACTTATTTAACAACAGATTTTCTCATATCTATGTTGAAAAGAAAATTTTAAATAATAAAAATACTTTGGAAATACTATCAAAATTTAAAGATGTAAAGATAATAGAAATTGATAACTATAAAGAAGTATTTTCAAGTAATAATCAAGACTTTCATTTACAAAAATTAGGACAAAAATTAATTCTTGCCTCTAATAAGCCTAATATGATTTATGAAGGTGCAGTAGTTTGTGAGAGTTTTGAAAATGATAATTTTTACTATACTTCTTCTATAATAAATTGTGTTTATGACTGTGAATATTGTTATCTTCAAGGAGTTTATTCATCTGGAAATATAGTTATTTTTGTAGATATTGAAAAGGTTTTTGAAGAAGTTGAAGAATTATATAATAAATTGAAAACTTTATATCTTTGTGTATCCTATGATACAGATTTACTTGCAATAGAAAGTATCTGTGCTTTTTCTGAAAAATGGTATTATTTTATTGAAGATAAAAAAGATTTAAAAATTGAACTGAGAACAAAATCGGGAAATATTGATAAATTTTTAAATTTAAAACCTTTGGATAATTTTATAATTGCTTTTACACTATCTCCTGAAAACTTAGCTTTAAAAAATGAAAAATATACAGCTAGTTTTAAAAATAGAGTAAAGGCTATTAAAGAATTGCAAGAAAAGGGATGGAAAGTTAGAATTTGTATAGACCCTTTGATATATAGTGATAATTTTGAAAAAAATTATAGTCAAATGATAGAATATTTATTTAATGAAATAGACAAAGAAAAAGTTATTGATATAAGTATTGGAGTATTTAGAATTTCAAAAGAATATTTGAAAAAGATGAGAAACCAAAATCAAAATTCAGAAATTTTATACTATCCTTTTGAATGTATTGACGGAGTTTACACATATTCTGATAAAACAAAATCATATATGATAAACTTTATTAAAGAACAATTTTTAAAATATATTGATGAGAAGAAAATTTATATTTAGGAGTTTTTATGAAAATTGCTTTAGTTACAGGTTCTACTTCTGGAATAGGCTATGAAATATCAAAAAGATTATTAAAAATGAATTACACTGTCTATGGTATTGGTAGAAATTTTATAAAAAATAATGAGAATATTTTTAATGAATATGAAAATTTTATCCCTGTTACTTGTGATTTATCTAAACTTGATGATTTAGAAAAAACATTACACTCCTTAAAAAAGATAAAATTTGATTTAATAATAAATTCTGCTGGTATAGGATACTTTGGACTACATGAAGAAATGAATATATCAAAAATTAAAAATATGATATCTATTAATTTACAAGCACCACTTGTAATTAGTCAATATTTTTTAAGGACATTAAAAGAAAATAAAGGTATAATAATAAATATTTCATCAGTTACTGCAAATAAAGAAAGTCCTTTGGCTTCTGTTTATTCTGCAACAAAAGCAGGACTTAGCCAATTTTCAAAAAGTTTATTTGAAGAAGTTAGAAAAAATGATGTTAAAGTTATAACTATTTATCCAGATATGACTAAAACAAATTTTTATGAGAATAACACTTATTTTGAATGTGATGATGATGAAAAAGCATATATAAAAATGGAAGATATAGGAAATACAATAGAGTTTATCTTAAATCAAAGTGAAAATATTGTATTCACAGATATTACAATAAAGCCCCAAAGGCATAAGATAAAAAAAGTAAAAAGAAAGGAATAATACAAAATGAAAATTTCAATTCTAGGAAGTGGAAGTGCTGGAAATTCAACTTTTGTAGAAATAGAAGACTATAAACTTTTGGTAGATACAGGTTTCAGTTGTAAAAAAACTGAAGAAAAATTAGAAAAGATTGGAAAAAAATTATCAGATATTTCAGCAATTTTAATAACTCATGAGCATAGTGACCATATAAATGGAGCAGGAGTTATAGCAAGAAAATATAATATTCCTATCTATATTACTCCTGAAAGTTATAGAGCAGGAGCAGTTAAATTAGGACAAATAGATAAATCTTTAATAAATTTTATTGATGGAGATTTTATCCTTAATGATAAAGTAAAAGTTTCTCCATTTGATGTTATGCATGATGCTGAAAGAACTATTGGTTTTAAATTAGAAACTCAGCTCAATAAAAAAATTGCAATATCAACTGATATAGGTTATATAACAAATATAGTTAGAGAATATTTTAAAGATGTAGATGCTATGGTTATTGAAAGTAACTATGATTTTAACACTCTTATGAATTGCCAATATCCTTGGAATTTAAAAGAAAGGGTTAAAAGTAGAAATGGACATCTTTCAAATAATGAATGTGCTAAATTTATTAAAGAGATGTATACAGATAAATTAAAAAAAGTATTCTTAGCTCATGTAAGTAAAGATAGCAACAATATTTCTTTAATAAAAGAAACTCTTGAAGATGAATTTATTGGAATGATTAGAAAGCCTAACTGTGAGATAACAACACAAGAGAATGTAACAAAACTATTTGACATAGATGAATAGGTGGTGAGTATGGACGAAATATCAGAATTATGGGAAGATTTAAAGTTTGAAGCTGGAAGTATTGGAAATGAACTATTACCTAAAGATAGACAAGAAGTATATATTGGAATGGGAGATAGAAATGCAGATGTTCTATTTATAGGAAATGATCCAAAACTCTATTTAGCAGAAGACTACAAAGTTGAGCCTCAATCAAGTGGAGCGTTTTTAATAAGACTTTTAGATGTTGTTGAATATTTACCTGAAACATATTATATAACTACACTTAGTAAAAGAGAAATAAAAATAAAAAATTTTAACGAAGAAGAAAGAAAAAAATTAATAGATTTACTTTTTATGCAAATTTTATTAATTTCTCCAAAAATTATTGTCTTTCTTGGAAAAGAAGTTGCTCAATTAGTTGAGAATAAAGAAATTGATTTTGGCACTGAAAGAGGAAAATTTAAAAAATGGAGAGGAGATATTGAAACTTATTTAACTTATGATGTTGAAACTGTTATCAAAGCTAGAAATGATAGTGGTAAAAAAGCTGTTGTTGCTCTTAATTTTTTTAATGATATAAAAAATGTAAAAGAAAGGTTAAATCATTATGAATAAAAAGGAAGCTAGAACTTTAATTAAAGAAAAAAGAATGAAGTTATCCCAAGCATATATTGATGTTGCTAGTGAGAAAATATTTGAAAAATTACTACAAAATGAAGATTTTAAAAATGCGAAAGCTGTTATGAGCTATATGGATTTTAAAAATGAAGTTAAGACAGATAAAATAAATGATTTTATAAAAAATTCTGGAAGAATATTAGTTTTACCAAAAGTTATAGATAAAGAAACTATGATTGCAATAGAAGATAAAAATCAATATATTATAAGTCCTTTTGGAAATAAAGAACCTAATGGAGAAGAATATAGAGGAAATATTGATGTGATTATCACACCAGGAGTTGCTTTTGATAGAAATAAAAATAGAGTAGGCTTTGGTAGAGGATATTATGATAGATTTTTTCTAAAATATCCTAATGCTAAAAAGATTGCAATAGCTTTTGAAGAACAAATTATTAATGAAGGCATTGAAACTGATAAATATGATAAAAAAGTAGATATTCTAATAACTGAAAATAACATAATTAAGTAAAATAAAGTAGTTCGTTACTAGCCAAATAAAAAAATGTCTAAATAATTTTTCTTGAAACAAAGTTATATAAAATTTCTATTAATATATACAACTACTTGCCAGCCATTAGTGTTTCGTGAGCTCCACAAAGGCTCACTC
>CALIXB010000005.1 GCA_938046775.1 uncultured Candidatus Saccharibacteria bacterium
GATCTCAGCTGCGATTCGCGGTACGGCTGATTGAACCAAACGGCCTTCACCTTGCCAGAATCATCCGCCAGCACCGCCGTGGTGATCCTCAGACCCCGGCGAACAATCCGCGTGGAAATCGACTCGCAGTGCGCCCGCACCGTCACTTTACCCGGCTGAAGATCGGCGATGCTGACCGCTGCCGAATAATCATCATACGCCCGCGGCAAAAAATCTAGAGCGTCCGCCACCGTCTCCAACCCTGCCGCCGCCAACGCCTGAGCGGTTTTGGGGCCGACGCCTTTGATGTGTTCCAGTGGAGTTGTCAGTTTCATCTACGAAACAGCGTTGATGCCTTCCAGCGCGTAGGCGGTGTCTTCCCAGCCCCGTACCTCGATTGAATCGACTCCCATTTGCTTGACTGGAAAATCATTGCCGCCCTCTTGTAATTTGTCGCCAAAGAATAACGTATCTTCCTTTGACCAGCCGTTCAACTCAAGCAACTTACCAATACCGTACGCCTTATCAATTCCTGGCAGCGTAATATCAGTGCTGGTCGTACCGCCAATCCTCACCTCAAGACCAGGCAACTTCTCTGCCACTTTATCGCGATACACCGGACGAATATCTTTATACTTTTCCGCCCAGGCATACTTATCCTCTGGGGTCGCCTGCTGGCCCAGTGCCGACATGGTAATCTGGCTGTGGCGATCTTCAATAATTTCACCCGCAGGATTATCGCACCAAATACCCATCTCCCTGGCAACTTCTTCCAGTGCTGTAGTTATTTGAGCTTTTTGTTCATCGGATAAATCATTCGCGTACTGCATCTTCCATTCATTATCAGCAGCGTCAAATCGATAGTATCTAGTGCCGCAAGTCGGCATTGCATGAAATCTTTGAAGCAATTCAGGCTGAACATTAAGCCGATCAATCACCTGCTTTTTAATCTGCTGGAATGTGCCGCCAGTAATTACGCACACATCGTATTTTTCAAGCAACCGGCTAAGAATGCCAGCCATGCGATCACTGATTGGCGACTTGGTAATAGCTAGCGTGTCGTCCAGATCAAACCCGATAATTTTTTTCACTCTTCTCCCTCCATAATTAACACAAATGTATTTTTACCTTTTTTCAGTAGCGACGTAGTGTTGACAGCTTGGTCTTCGGTTATTTTTTCGCCGTTGAGGCTGATAGCGCCAGATTTCAATAGGCGTTTTGCTTCGCCGTTGGAGCTGACCGCGCCAGAGACCACCAACGCTTCAATAACGCCGACGCCGACATCGACGCGCGGAATTTCCTGAGCCAAAGCATCCAAATCATCGTCTGACAATTGCCGAAAATCACCGCCACCAAACAACACTTCAGTCACCCGTTCCACTGATTCGCGCCGATTAGCGCCATGGACGATGTCGGTGACTTCGCGCGCCAAGACTTTCTGGGCCGAGCGCGCACCTGGATTGACGGCGTGGTTCTCAGCGATGGCTTCAATGGTGTCGCGATCAAGCATGGTGAAAATCTTCATGTACTCGATTACACCGTTATCATCAACATTTAGCCAGAATTGATAAAACTTATATACGCTGGTTTTATTTTCGTCAAGCCAAATTGCACCGCCCTCAGACTTGCCAAACTTACGGCCAGTTGCTTTGTTGATAACCAGCGGCACCGAGTAAACGTGCGCTTCACTGCCCTCTAGTTTGCGGATAAGACTAACGCCAGTCGTCGAGTTTCCCCACTGATCAGCACCACACACCTGCAGCGTAACACCGTGCTCTCGGAATAGGTGTAAAAAGTCATAGCCCTGTATTAATGAGTAGCTAAATTCAGCATAGCTGATACCGCTGCCGCCCTCGCCGATGCGCGCTTGGACAAACTCGCGATCAAGCAGCTGCGTCATTGACATATATTTACCAACTTTATATAAGAAATCAATGTAGTTTATATTACGGAACCAATCAGCATTATTAACCAGATGAAAATCACGCCCCTCAAAAACGCGCCTGTACTGCGCCGAAATACATTCCACATTATGCGCTACCGTATCAGCATTGCGAATTTCACGCTCGTCTTTCCTGCCATCCGGGTCGCCAATCATGCCAGTCGCCCCGCCTACCAGCAGATAAGCTTCGTGGCCATATTCCATAAATAGCCGCACCATCATTGCTGCTGCTAAATTACCAATCTGCATACTATCAGCGCTTGGGTCAACGCCAAAATAGAATTTGCGCGGCGTATCAACTTTGCTAATATCGTCGAATGTCATTTGATTGACAAATCCGCGCCACTGTAATTCCTCTGATAACTTCATATCACTCCTTTTCTA
>CALIXB010000006.1 GCA_938046775.1 uncultured Candidatus Saccharibacteria bacterium
AGTTCGCTTCATCGCCGGACCCGTCCTAGAAAAAGAACTGAAGAACGTGGCATTTGAAAAGGCTGCTGAGCCGAAGAAAGAGGTACCAAAGCCGGTGCCAGGGGCGTAGGCTAGTCAGGGAAACCAAACGGTTTATGGTAGTGGGCGAGAGTAGAAAGCTTCCACTCCCCTGATTTTACTTATGGGAAATAATACTTTTTATACTTATATCACGTAGTTAAGGTGAAAAAGTGCTGTATTGCAGTATAAGAAAACTTGCTTTATATTATAGTAAGTGGACACTGAAATAATAATACCTACGTTTAACGGTGCAAGATACTTGCCAGAGATGCTTCAATCTTTGAACTCTCAGGATAATTACGATTTTCGCGTGATTATATCTGATAATGGATCTCGTGATAACACTATAGATATTGTAGAAAGTATTTCAGGTAGTCTAAATTATGGTATTGACATACTAGATTCTAGTGATAAACCAGGTAAGGCTCATGCTTTAAATAGAGGTATAGCTCATAGTGCGGATACAAAAAAACTACTATTCTTAGACCAAGATGATACTGTAAATAGCTGCTACGTCTCTAAGATGTCTGACGCACTAGACGACCATCCTTTTGTGGCTGCATGCATGGATGCTAATTCATTGAACTCATCAATTGATGTTCTACCTAGATATGCGCCTAGAGATCAAAAGATTGGTCAGTTTTTGATAAAAATAGCAGCTGGAGGGTCTCTCGGTGCAACGCGAGACATGGTTTATGATCTGGGAATGTTTAATGAGGAATTTAACTATTCAACAAATGATGTTGAGTTTTGTGTGAGAGCTCACTACCGTGGGTATGAGCTCAGCCTAGTAAAAGATGCTATTTTAAATTACCGATTTAGAGAAAGCTGGCAAGATAATTATACTCAAGGAGTCTACTATGGCGAGGGCAATTATGCTATAGCTCAGGTATATCCAGAAATTAGAGGAGACCAAGAAGATATCATAAGACTTGCCATGGGAGCAGTAAGAATGTTGGGAAGATTTATCTTAGTAAAAAAAGAGCGTGCGAAGTCTGCACATAATATGGGAAAATATGTCGGACAGATCAAGTCTCGGATAAATGCTTTAAATAATCAATAACATCTATATAATAAGGATCTGCGCCCTCTGGAATGTTTGTATCTAATAATTCCGATAACGTCATCCAACGGTATTTTTTATGTTCCCAGCTCAATTGAACAGAAATGTCGGCCTCAGTCTTATCTATGACTATCTCAAAAAGTACATGTCTTGTGTTTTTGTACTGCTTAACAAATAGCTTTTTTAAGCCATTTGGATATATGCATATGCCAGTTTCTTCCTGTACTTCTCGCGCAGTCGCCATCCTGGAGGTTTCTTCAGATTCTACTTCTCCTCCAGGAAGATCAAGATGCCCAGGGAAATTAGGGTGCGTATCTCCCCTATAGAGCAGTAGATATTTGCCAATTTTATCTTTAATAAGCGCTTTTGATACTACTTTAACCATATTTCAATTGTAATAGAGAGACAACATCTGGTCAATGTGATATCCTATAAACAATGAAAAGTGATAAATTAAAATCTATATTTGAAGAATTTATGCAAGATACCCAGGGCGTAATAATTAAATCGGATAATAAATTCTGTAATATAGATCATATAAAAGATCTCGTATCCACGTGGCGTAGTAGTGGATATAAGATAGTATTCACTGCTGGAGTATTTGATATATTTACAATAAATCATCTCCTTGCGCTTCATCATTACAAATCTCTGGGTGGAAGTAAGTGTAAATTAATAGTTTCTATGGACACTGACAAAAGAGTAATGAAGAACAAAGGATTCAAAAAAGATAAAGGAGGTATCAGTAAGCCAATATTAAGTTGGGAGAATAGGGCTTTAATGATTGCAAAGCAAGCATACATGAGAAGTCGCCCGCTAGTTGACGCTATACTACAGCACGGTCGCGATACCTGCAAAGGTATTGAATGTCCACATGACGATAATGTCTACATAGCCGAGGCAATTAGACCTGATATAATAGTTGTAACCAGCACTAGCCATGATACTATTCAGAAACTTTACAAAAGTGATATTATATCAGATGATTCCGTAAATATTATTAACGAAAAAGATTTACAGATAGGAGACGTATTGCTTAAATGTCCCATAAGCACATCAGCAATCATAAGGAGGATTCTTCATGAAGATTAGTAGCGAAACTGCTAGTCGATTTATTAGCTCTACAACTCAACATAGAATAACTAGTGATCAATTGTGTGTTGCAGATGAGGCGCAAATTATGGTATCAGAATGGCAAGCTAGCGGCAGTTTTGTTGTTGGGAATGCTGGGGCCTATGACATACTAAGCGTAAACCATGTGAGGGGCTTAATACAAGCCAGACTTGTAGGCGCAGTATGCATGTTAGAGGCTTTAGGTCAGGATTCATATAAATCACTAGAAGATTTATATACTGCTGCTGGATCAAACGATATAAAGCTATTAGTGTCCTTAGATACCAATAGTGCACTGCAAGAAAATAAGTCCATGAAAGAGTCGTCAGGGGGAGCAGTAAGACCTGTGCTGGATTGGAATACAAGAGCTTTAATGCTGTCATTTCAAGCATTCGGCTGCAAGCGAAATTTGGTAGATTTTATTACTAGACACGGACCACAAGCGTGTAATTTCTGCAAAGAGGGCGAATGTCTTCATGAAAGCAAAGAGTATAGCGTGGCTTCCGCGGGTGTAGATTTAACTGTTGCAAAAGATCATAAACAAGCTTCATTAGATAGGTATTCTGATAGGGAATTTTATATTATCGACGAGGAAGATGGCGCTATTACAGACAGAGTATTATGTGGTCAGATTAGTACTTCCGCAATAATACGCAGAATCAGAGGAGGTAAAAAGGATGAGTAATCCAAAAGTATCTATACTAATACCAGTCACAAAAAATGAGTCAGAGTGTGTTAAAAACACTCTCTACTCAGTTAAAGATGACATAGTTCGTTATGGAATATGTTCAGAAATTATAGTGATCGCCAATTGTTGTAGAGGAACTACCGATATAGTTGTAGATAGAATATTTTCAAATAGAGATTTTGTAGACGAAAAACTTGTGCAGACAAAAATAGTTTACTGCGATACACCCGGTAAAATGTTTGCGGTAAACGAGGGTATCGATGCGTCAAAGGGTGATACTTTGATACTAATAGATGGCGATCTAATTATGGATCCTGGATCTATAGCATGGACTGTAGATGCGCTAAAGTATCCTAATACGACAGTAGTAAGTATGCATCATTGCCCAATTGAAGGTACGCTGCCAAAAGATGAAGACTTGTCGCTAGTTATACGATTGAACGCTTTAAGGAGACATTCATTTCCTGAGAAATACTGGCTTCATGGAGCATATTTAGGTTGGTCAAAAGATCTTATTATAGATGGGTCTACTCTACACTTTCCAGCTGGAGCTAGAGTGCATGAAGACAATTGGCTAACGGCTATTATTGCACGAGATTATGGCTTTAAGACAATTAGGGTAACTAAAAACTATATGGCTCGGTTTATTCCACCTCAAAATTGGGAAGACTACTATCGTCAGCAATGGCGTTATCAATTTGCTCACAAAGATTTAGCCGAGGCGTTTCCAGAGCTTTCAGAGTACATACCTATGATAAGAAAATGGACTAATAATAAGTATCCAGAGGAATGGATAGATAGAGAATGGAGAGAGCTGGCTATATCTAAGGGCATAGACTTTGATTCATTTTTACCTACATATAAAAAGGTCCTACAAAAAGTTCGATCAGGAAGAGATGAATCTAGACGGCTTTTAGATGATAATGGAGTATGGGTTCAACAGGTTTCAACAAAGCATAGTCATGCAAACAAAGGCTAAGATGACATTCTCTTTAGATAACATAAAGCCTGGGGAGGTGCCAGAACAATTGTTTTGTCAAATAGCTAGGATAACTGTTACTCCCGTAATTGAACTGCTGATTACAGACAACAATAGCAGTGTAATCATACTCAAGAAGAGGTCACAAACAGATAAATATTGGCCTGGACAATATTGTATACCAGGCAGGATTATATCAGCTAATTTTAATGGCAGTATACCTGATATTGCCGATAGTATAATGGCTGACATGAAACTTAAAGACTATGCAATGAAGTTAGCAGGAATAGAGCTAGTTAACACCAGTAGAGGTAAGGAGTTAGCTATAATATATAAGATTCGCCTTAAAAAGATTATTGCGAAGAACACCTCTATCTATCATCTTTGTAATACAGACGACGTATATAGATTAAGTATAATAAATGAGCATAGGTCATTTATAGAGAAGTATCTAGAAGAGTTCTAGGTGTATAATCAATTTGTAGCAGTTTTGACCATCCTGGGCGAGGAATTAGCAGCGCTGCTCGCCAAAGGTCACAGCGTCCATTTGGGCGAGCTGGGCTACTTCCATGTCACCCTCAAATCCAAAGGCACTCTTGAAGAAAAAGACGTCAACGCCAGCCTCATCGAAGAAGCTAAAGTTCGCTTCATCGCCGGACCCGTCCTAGAAAAAGAACTGAAGAACGTGGCATTTAAAAAGGCTGCTGAGCCGAAGAAAGAGGTACCGGCACCAAAACCGTGAGCATAAACCACCCAAAAGCAATGGGTAGGTTTTGGGGCGCGGGGTGGTGGATGCCTCGCGCCCCTAACGTTAAAGCGGTAGTAGCAAAATGAACAGAGCGAATGAATAAACTTTTTGATATACTATATACATGGAGCGTAAGCAAAAAACACCCAAAGTATATGCCTTCATAGACAGTCAAAACCTTAATCTTGGTATACGATCGCAGGGCTGGGAGCTTGATTTTAAGAAATTTCGCCTCTATTTGAAGAATAAATATCATGTTGAAAAAGCATATTTGTTTATCGGTTTGGTACCAGGTAACGAGCAGCTATACACAAGGCTGCTCGAGATGGGATATTTATTGGTATTCAAGCCAACTGTCGAATACCTTGAGGACCGTAAGAAAACCTACAAGGGAAATGTTGACGCCGAGCTCGTTCTGTATGCTTCTGCTAAATGTTTTAATGAATATGATAAAGCAGTTATCGTATCTGGCGACGGTGATTTTAGCTGTCTCGTAGAATATTTGCACCAAAACAATAAACTTCGGGCACTAATTTGTCCGAACAAACGATATTCCAGCCTGTTAAGAAGATACCGCGGGTATATCAATATTATTGGTAATACTAGAAATAAATTAGAATACAAAAAGGCCAGAAACAGCGTTCGGTCGAAACCTTAGGCTTGTCTGACCATGGTGATACTGTAATTATAGCTAACGCGTTAGCTAATGTCAACAAAGTGCATGCATCGTGTGCTGTTTTTGTACTAAAAATTCGCTACAATCCTCGTCCATTTCACATTCCCTTCACACGAGCCTGCTACACTGACATAGAACCAAGAAAGGAGATCTATGTCATTTTTGCAACGTGCCTGGTTGTATATCACCAGGAAAAAACTCAAAACGCTGATTTTGCTGGCGATTTTGCTGTGTATGTCGACGATTATGCTGAGTGGATTTGCTATCAAGCATTCGACCGACGCGGCGGCGCAGTCGCTAGACAAAACGCTCAAAGCCGGCTTCACGCTGGGCAATAATCCGCGCACCAATCCGGGAACAGCCCGCGGTTCGGGAACGGTGTCGAACAAAGACATCGACGCGGTGAAGAATCTGGAGGGCGTGACGGATTATGTCAAGCGCCAGAACGCCACGGTCGATTTCATCAATACCAAACTAGTGCCATTACCGAGCGGCGGCAGCGGCTATGACGCCCAGAAAGACAAGCAATTTGGCAACGCCGCCACCATCATCGGCGTCAATAAATCTGAGTCCGAGAAGAAGTTCCGGGCCGAATCGCTCAAGCTCATCGCTGGCCGGCACATCACCGAGAACGATTCACGCAAAATTTTGGTGCACGAAGATTTCGCCAAGGCTAATAACCTGAAGCTTGGCAGCAAAATTAAGCTGAAGGCCAACCAGTACGACACCGACAACGAGCATCCATCCAAGGACGAGGTTGAGGTGGAAATCGTCGGTATATTTAACGGCAAGAACCCAAAGCAGGCGACTTATCAGGTGGAGTTGTTTGAGAATTTGTTCTTGACTGACATCGCGACGACCCGCCAGTTGAATGTGTATACTGAGCAAAATGAGATTTACCAGGACGCTACGTTCTTCACCAAAGGCACCAAGCAGCTGGACGAGGTGATGGCGCGGGCAAATAAATTGCCGGTCAATTGGCAAAAGTACCAGTTGAATAAGAATAGCCAGGAACTGGCTGGCGTGACCGGTGCGGTGAACGGCGTGTACGGCTTGATCGACGGTATGTTGTGGGCGACGGCGCTGGTCAGCGTCGCGGTGATCGGCATGGTGCTGTACTTGTGGATGAACGAGCGCAAGCGCGAAGCGGGTGTACTCTTGGCGACAGGCGTGCCGCAGTCAAAGATTGTGCTGCAATATATCGCTGAGCTAGTGATGATCGCGGTGCTGAGCTTTGGTGCGTCGTACTTTACCGCAGGGCTGATTGCACAACAACTGGGCGATCACGTGGTGTCGCAGGCGGCACAGAATGCCACGCGTCAAGCTGGCAGCTCCTTGAACGGTGCGTCGCTCGGTGCTGACGCTGACTCGGTGACGTCATCGCGCACGCTGGACAAGGTGACGGTTGGTGTGCAGCCGACGGATCTATTGGCGGTGTGGGGTGCTGGACTGGCGGTGATTATCATCGCGGTGCTACTGGCTTCGCGGCCGATTACTCAGTCAACGCCAAAAGAATTACTAACCGAAGTGGACTAGGGGCGAATGATGACGATTATCAAACGAGCCTGGACGGCTGTGACGCGCAAACGGCGCCGCAGCCTGACCATCGCCCTGATCATGACGCTGATTTTCACGCTGCTGATCGGTACGCTGACGGTGCAGCAGACGATGGCACAGCTGAAGCAATCGGTCGAGCGGAACATCCGCGCCGGCTTTAGTATCGCCAGCAAGCAGCCATCGGGCGAGGTGCCGATGGATATCGCGCAGCGGGTGCAGCACCTGGACAAGGTCAAAGCACACAATTTCCAGGCAGAGACCACTGCGGGACTGCCGGGTAAACAATTGATCGACACGGCAGGCAGCGGCGTGCAGCTGGACTCTAACGTGGCTGGCGAGGCGAAGGTGACAGGCGTGACACAGAGTGATTTGTTGAGCGAGTTCACTGGTAAATTTTACCAACTAGAGCAGGGCAAGCACCTAACGGCGAACGATCGCAATACAGTACTGATTCACAAAACCTTCGCTGAGAAAAATAACATCAAGCCAGGCAACAAGCTGGAAATCACCAAAGACGGGCGGCGCGTGACGGTGACCATCGCTGGTATCTTCAGTGGCAAAGGCGAAAAGCCGGCGGTCTTGCAGTCCGACATGGCGGAGAATCATCTCATCACCAACTTGGCAGCGGCGCAGCAGCTGACGGGTAGCCAGCAGTTGACGCGGGCGACGTATTTCGCCGAAAATCCGCATCAGCTGAAGTCTCTAACAGACCACGTCAAAAGTTTACCAAACGTTGATTGGCAAAAATTTAGCCTGACTGACAACGGGGCGGTATTCGCTGGAGTTATCCAAAATATCGCTGGCATTCAAAACATTTTGACGATTGCCACCATCGGCGCAGCCGCGGCGGGGCTGGCGGTGCTGTCACTGGTGCTGGTGTTCTGGGTGCGCGGCCGCTTGCATGAAATTGGCATCTTGCTGTCTATCGGCACGCCGAAGCGGCAGATTATCGGGCAATTCCTGGCGGAGTTGGCGATTATCGCTCTAGTTAGTTCGGTGTTCGCGCTCGCCATCGGTTCGGTTGCCTCGTCGCAAATTTCTACCGCCTTGACGACACAAACCGACCAAAACCAGCGTGTAGAAAAAACCGTGGTGCAGGCCGCACCAGCGGCGACCTATCTGCAAGCTTTCATCTTCGGCTACATGGTCGTTCTGCTATCAGCCATTGCCGCCACCACGCCAATCATGCGCCAATCACCAAAGCAAATTTTAGCAAAATTAAGTTAGGAGTTATCATGTCATTACTTACGTTACGAGATATTATCTATTCATACGCCGACGGTACGAGCAATGTGCTCAACGGCATCAATTATCAATTTGAAAAAGGCAAATTCTACGCTATCGTAGGTAGTTCTGGCGCCGGTAAATCGACACTGCTCGGGCTACTAGCCGGGCTGGACACGCCGACCGGCGGGCAGATTTTATTCGACGACGAAGACATCGCCGAGCAGGGCTATTCGCATCACCGCAAGCACAATATCTCGCTGGTGTTTCAGAATTATAACCTAATTGACTATCTAACGCCGCTGGAAAACTTGAAATTGGTTAATTCCAAGGCCACTAACGAAACGTTACACTCCATGGGCTTGGACGACGATCACATTCACCGCAATGTCATGAAACTTTCTGGCGGACAACAGCAGCGTGTGGCGATTGGGCGAGCACTAGTGTCCTCCGCGCCGATTATCTTGGCGGACGAGCCGACTGGCAACCTGGATGAAACTACCGCTGCCGACATCATCGACATCCTGCGCCGGGCCGCCCACGAAAACGACAAATGCGTCATCGTCGTCACTCACAGCAAACAGCTGGCTAAAGAAGCGGATGTGGTATTGAAGCTTAAAGATAAAAAACTGAAAGTATAAAAATAGCTTCTACAAAAATAAACGTTTTAAATATAGCTCGAAGGAGCTATATTTTTATGGTTCCGGACCCCTAAATAAAGTTGGTAAGTGTATAATAATTATCATAATGAGAGTCAATTATTTACAGTTATCAAATATTCTAAGCTTCAAATATGAGGAGGACATAAACAACGCTTTTAAGATTGAATTTGACCCAGATCTTAATATTATTATTGGAGGGAACGGATCCGGCAAGTCAACAGCTTTAGAGTCTATGAATTTTGTATTCACAAGAGTCCTATTTAAGTATTGTGAGTTTAGGGATTATAATTTTTCGTTGCTAGGTGAAGCTCGAAGAAGCTCCCTCGTGATAGATGATCGATCTAATAATATTTCAGGTCTTCGACTCCAGCCTAATTGGAATTCGGAATCAGAATTACAGAAAATAAGGATATCACTTACACTTGACGGTATTGATAAAGCTAATATGGATCATATAGCAAATAATTGTATCTATATAAAAAATGTATTTGAGGAGTATTCTCATATAGAATTTCCCATAGATTTTATGCCTATAAGTAGCGATATAAACATTGTTATAGATGTTATCTTGAATTATAAAAAAAGCACATACGATGTAAAATATACCGATTCCACGCCAGCTTACGTACAATTTTATCTAGAATACTACCAGGCAATTAACGAGGCTATCACGATACATAATAATGAACATACTGACCGTATAAAGCCTCTTGGAAGTACGTTTTCTATGTTGTCTGCTTTTCGTAATTATAATACTTTCTCTCTGCAAACTTCTTTGCGATCTAACCCAGCAAACCAACTACGAGAAATCAGACGCGATTCTTCTTATCGCAGTAGTCATGATCAATCTGGTAGTGAGCCGGCTATATTCGATATTGTAAAACTCAAGCTTGGCGAGAAATATCTTAATTTTTTAAAAGGCAAAAAGGATATTTATGAAGCCAAAGATGCTGTAAATAGATCGCAAATGGTTAGTGACATAAACAACAAGCTTAAACTATTGAATTTAAAATTCTATATAGAACTCACAGATTTAATAACTTGGTCATACGAGTTTAGGTTTTACGATACAAAAAATGAGCGGGATCTAGGAGACATTAACAGCCTTAGTGCTGGACAAAAATCGATTATACATTTGATATTTGAGGCGTACGGTCGAGATGATGTAAAGGGTGGTCTTGTTATTATTGATGAGCCAGAGATTCATTTACATTACCAATTTCAATTTGAGTATCTTAAAATACTCGAAAATCTAGCGGACGAGCAGAATGTGCAGTATATAATAGTAACTCACTCGGAGGGATTTATAAGCAACAAGACAATAGGATATGTCAAACGATTCTCGCTAAATGAAGAGCGTAATTCCGTGGTGTGTACTCCCGATATTAGAGAACATCAAAGAAAGCTGATAGAGATTCTAAATAACACTCAAGCTGCTAGAGTGCTATTCTTGGATAAGGTTTTATTAGTAGAGGGTCAAGATGATGAGTATTTTTTTAGGGCTGCTATAAAGATACTACATCGAGAAGCTAGCCAATACATTACTGTATACGGCGTGAATGGCGAGAGGAGTATATTTTCATTTAAATCATTTTTTAAGTCTTTTGGACTAAAAGTCTATTTTGTTAAGGATCTAGATACTACAAAAACGGATTTCTATAGAGGATTTTACAAAAGTCAAAATAAGAGCCTACCTCAAGTAAAAACAGACGAGCAGATAATTGCATATAGAAACGAGCATCCTGACCTAGACGAGCAAATAGAGTCAAGATATTCATCCGACGAGTTTTATCTAAAGAAAGGAGCTATCGAACAGTACACCGAAAAACCAAAAAACATTGAGTATGTAATTGATTTTTGTGAAAATGAGATGGATAATTTTCTAAACAGCGATGACGACAAAGCAGAGGAAATTCGTAAAATTATAGACTCAATTTCAGAATAAGAGATTTAGAATCTGTAATTAAGTTTAATTATGAAAGCCAATAGCAATATGCATGATGACATTGTGATGAAACTAATAAAACTCGCTGAAGGTAATGATACTTACGCTGACTTTAATAAGCACATCGTCAATACCAAGATGCCGGTTATCGGTGTGCGAGTGCCGGATTTGCGGCGGCTGGCGAGGGAGTTGGCGTCTGATGTGAGTGCAGCAGAAATCAGCGAATTGCTGACGGTCCAGGACGAATCTTTCGACTATGTGTTGCTGTGTGGATTGTTGATTACGCATGCTCGGCTCGATGATCAGACGGCGATTGATTTGACTGAGCAATATTTACCCCGCGTTGATTCGTGGGCACACATTGACGTGTTCATTGAGAAAAAGCGACGATTTGCCGGTGAACTGTGGTGGAATTTTGCGCTGGAATGTTTGCAAAGCGAAGCTGAATTTACAGTTCGCTACGGCGTGGTTTCTTTGATGACTAATTTTCTTGATGAATCGCATGTCGATCAAGTTTTTGCCGCACTGCGAAATATTACACACGACGGCTACTATGTCAAAATGGCGTTGGCCTGGCTGTACTCCACGGCGGCGGTTAACTTTTTTGAACCGACACTGGCTGAGTTGGAAAACGAACATATCGATACCTGGACGCGCAACAAAGCCTATCAAAAAATGCGCGAATCGCGGCGATTTACGCCCGAACAGCAGGACATCATTGCTAAATATAAAGCAAAAGAATATTGCTAATCATCGTTAGCTTATAGCCTGGCTTTACAAAAGTCGAATAGTTATAGATAAGATGGTATACTAGTAACTAGTATGAAAGTCAGCCTAAATCTTATCAAACAATTGATTAATTTTGAATTACCGCCAGTGGACGAGTTGGTGGCGCGGGTCAATCAGCAGCTTGGCGGTGTCGAAGAAGTGATCGACCTGAAGGCCAAATATGGTGGTGCGCGAATCGTCCGGGTGGTTGAATGTGCCAAGCATCCGAATGCAGATCGTTTGAGTGTGACTAAAATTGACGATGGTGGCGTAGCGGACGTTCCAAGGGATGACAATGGTTATGTGCAAGTAGTTTGTGGTGCGCCGAATGTTCATGCTGATATGTGGGCAATTTGGTTGCCGCCAAAAAGTACCGTCCCAGCAAGTTTTGATGACGCTGAGCCGTTCGTACTGGATGCGCGACCGCTACGTGGAATCTTAAGTCAGGGTATGTTGGCGGCGGCTGATGAGTTAGCGATTGGTACGGATCACGAGGGGATTATTGAGATTAGTGAGCGTGATATTCCGGCGGGTGTTACACTCCAGGCTGGCGCAAGTTTTGCGGAAGTGTTTGGGCTGGACGATTACGTACTGGAAATTGAAAATAAGATGTTTACGCACAGACCGGATTGTTTTGGGCAACTTGGTGTGGCGCGCGAAATTGCTGGTATTTTTCACCAACGATTTACTAGCCCTGATTGGTATGAACAAGATCAACAGTTTGCTGACGCTAATGATTTGGAGCTGATAGTAGAAAATGACGCGCCAGAACTAGCACGGCGTTTTATGGCAGTGGCAATTCGTGGTGTTTCTGTGCGCCCAAGCCCGTTGTGGTTGCAGTGTCGATTAGTCGCAATGGGTGGTAAGCCTATCAATAATATCGTTGACGCGACAAACTACGTGATGTTTATGACGGCGCAGCCGACTCACGCTTATGATTACGACAAGTTGCGCGGGCATAAACTTGGCGTGCGAATGGCGCACGATGGCGAAAAAGTCGGTTTACTTAATGGCAAGGAATATGAATTGACGGCTGACGATATTGTTATCGCTGATGACGAAGGTGTGATTGGGCTAGCTGGAATTATGGGCGGTGTTGACACTGAAGTTTCGGCTGAAACGAAGAATATTGTCCTTGAATGTGCCAATTTTGATATGTACGCGCTACGTCGCACGGCTATGCGTCACGGAATTTTCACCGACGCCCTGACTAGGTTTAATAAGGGGCAATCGCCTCTGCAAAATGCTGTCATATTAAAGCAATTGATGAATATGGTTGGTGGAGTGCAGGCGAGCGAAGTTTTTGATTTGAAACAATTCGACGGACATATGGACGATTATTTCGATGGAAAATATACGCTAGCGAATATTGATATCGATGGTAAGTTTATAAATGAGAGACTAGGCTCGGATTTGTCTGATGACGACATTTGCGAGCTGCTTAATAGCGTTGAGATCCGCAGTCACAGTATGGAAAAAGAATCTGGCTATATCTGTATTCAAGTGCCATTTTGGCGGACTGACCTTGAATTGCCGGAAGATATTGTAGAGGAGGTCGGGCGATTATACGGTTTTGATAGATTGCCGCGTCATTTGCCAGAGCGAAGCATTAAGCCTGCACCGAAGAATGAGCGTCGTGAATTGAAACAGAGAATTCGCCAAAGTTTGTCGCGAGCTGGAGCGAACGAAGTTTTGACGTATAGTTTCGTTCATGAGCGAGTTTTGAAAAATTCCGAGCAAGATCCGAGCCGTGCGTATCGCTTGAGCAACGCGCTTAGTCCAGACTTGCAATATTACCGAATTAGCATTTTGCCGAGTTTGCTGGATAAAGTTCACGCCAATATAAAATCTGGGCATGACGAATTTATGTTGTTTGAAATTGGCAAAATTCACGATAAGAAATTAGGATTTAACGATGAGAATTTGCCGATTGAAAAGACTTTCATTGACGGAGTTTATGCGAATAAAAAACCCCAAGCTGGCGCGCCGTTTTACAAAGTGAGGAAAATTGCTGAGAGGCTGATGAAAGATTTGAGTGTTGAGGTTGATTTTGTGAAGATTGCGGA
Source organism: uncultured Candidatus Saccharibacteria bacterium (assembly GCA_938046775.1). Lineage (GTDB taxonomy): Bacteria > Patescibacteriota > Saccharimonadia > Saccharimonadales > Saccharimonadaceae > Nanosynbacter. The sequence goes on from CALIXB010000006.1 coordinate 13,550, forward strand.
ATCTGACAGCGACGTCCCAGCGCCATTTGATGCGAAACGCAGCGCTTGGATTGTGGCGAAGAACGGTGACAATTTGGGAATTGTTGGCGAGCTGGTTCAGTCTGCCCGACGCAACTTCAAATTGCCAGATTACACGGCAGCGTTTTCTATTGATATTGAAAAATTGCAGGAAAATCTGAGTAAAAATCAGGGCTATAATTACCAGCCGTTAAGTCGATTCCCGTCGACCGCCAGAGATATTTCATTGAAAATGGATTCGAATGTTGATTACGCGAAGGTTTATGCTTGCGCCGAAGAAGTTGCGAAAAAACACGGTGAGTTACAAATTAGCATAACGCCGGTTGCGATATATCAGCCGAAAAATGACGATTCAACAAAAACCATAACTTTGAATGTAAAATTTACGAGCGCTGAACGGACGCTGGAAGATAAGGATATTGCGCCGATTATTGAGGAGATTGCCGTGATGGCGGCGGAAGAATTTGATGCCGCTCAGGTTTAATGTGATTTGTTGTGCTTGATAAAAATTGCTATAATTGAAAAGTAAATAAAGGAGGAATATGGCAACTACGAAAGGCCAGAGAATAGGTATTTGGGTTATTGCCGGCATGATGTTTTTGGGGACCGTTGGCGGATTTGTCGCTATGATGGTGGCGCCTGGAAATGAAGCCAAAGATCAGGCTGCGTTCAAGAAAGCTCAGGACGAATACACCAAAGCCAGTGAAGAGCGAAAAAAGAAAGTTGAGGCTCAGGCTAATGAATTGAGTCAAAAATATTACAGCAAGTTTTCTGAGTTTAGCTCACGAGTTGGCGCGTTTGATGCTGGTGACGTGAAAGAGCTTGTTAAGGAAGATTTGGTTGAGGGCGAAGGCGCTGAGGTTAAGGACGACACCAAATTGGCTGTTTATTACATTGGCTGGAACGCTAAGGGTGAGATTTTCGATCAATCAATCGCTGACGGCAAATTGAAAGCTCCGCTCAATATGGATGGCCCGGCAAATACTGCAGTCATTCAGGGTTGGAAAGAGGGCTTGATTGGTATGAAAATTGGCGGCGTGCGCGAACTAACAATTCCAGCCAATAAGGCTTACGGCGATAAAGCTCAGGGTGATAAAATTCCTGCAAATTCTCCACTTAAGTTCGTGGTGATGGCTATTGAAAAGCCAGCCGATATTCCAGAGCCAGAAATGCCAGAAGTGATGAAGCAATATTATAGATCGCGAGGTTTCAATGTCTAAAGATGTTATTATTGTTGGCGCTGGCCCAAGCGCGTTAACGGCGGCAATTTACTTGTCGCGCGAAGATGTCGACACGACATTATATGAGCGTGGCGTGGTTGGCGGAATGGCGGCGATTACTGATCAGATTGACAATTATCCTGGTTTCGCTGAAGGCGTTACTGGAATGAAGTTGGCGTCTGAATTGCAACAACAAGCGGAGCGATTTGGTGCGAAGATTGAGTATGGCGACGTGACGGAATTGAAGCAAGTTGATGGCGAATTGGAGCTGACAATTGACGGTCAATCTGTCCGCGCGAAGTCAGTTTTGCTGGCGACTGGCTCGAATTATCGTAAATTAGGCGTTCCGGGCGAAGATGAATTATATGGTCGAGGCGTGCATTACTGTGCGACTTGCGACGGTGCGTTTTATCGTGATAAAAATCTAATCGTTGTCGGCGGTGGAAATTCTGCCGTGCAGGAAGCGATATTTTTGACGCGATACGCTAGTCATATTGATCTGTTGGTTCGCAGTAAATTGCGCGCCAGTGACATCTTGCAAAAAGATTTGCAGAAGTATGTCGATGATGGAAAAATTACCGTTCACATCGGTGCAACGACTGATGAAATTATTGTCAAGGACGATAAGTTTTACGGCGTTAAGTCGACTCAAAACGGCGAGCAGAAAGAATTTACCGCTGACGGATTGTTTGTGTTTATTGGACTAATTCCGAATACGCAATTCCTGACAAACTCGGATGTTGAGTTGGATTTAGGCGGACACATCATTACTGACGAACATCTGCACACTAATATTCCTGGCGTTTTTGCTTCTGGCGATGTACGCTCGGGGGCAACTATGCAAATCGCTTCGGCGGTTGGTGAAGGTGCGGTGGCTGCGGTGCAGATTCGTGAATATTTACAAGAAAAAGCCAGAGAGGAGTAAAAAATGGCAGATTTTAATCAAATTTTAACACCTGGTGATGTCGAAAATGGCATCGTAAATGTAGTTGTTGAGATTCCACAGGGATCAAGCCATAAAATTGAGTGGAATCGTGAGCTTGCAGTGATGCAGTTGGACCGTGTTGAGCCAGCTATTTTTGCAAAGCCAACAAACTACGGTTTCATTCCACAGACTTTGGATGAAGACGGCGACGAATTGGACGCACTAATTATTACCGACGAACCATTGACTACCGGCATTTTTATGGAGGCAAAGGTTATTGGCGTATTGGAGTTCGTTGACGACAATGAAGTCGACGACAAGGTTATTGTTGTGCCAGCCGACGACCGAAATACCGGTAATGCGATCAACTCGTTGGAAGACCTACCTCCACAATTACTGAAGCAAATCGAACACCATTTCAATCACTACAAGGACTTGAAGAAGCCTGACTCAACAGTAGTCAAGGGATTTGGCGATGTAGAGAGAGCAAAGCAAATTATCCGCGAGTCAATTACTCGTTGGAACGAAAAATAAGATCGCGTTTGATTATTGGTTAAAACTGAGGAACTGGCGAGCGTTACTTGTATCGGAAGAATGAGGAGACGCCGCCAGTTAACTGTTGTAAGATGCTGTTTGAGCGGGATAATTGTAAGCGTAGTTTATCTTTGGCGTGTGGCGTAATTATGACGTCTCGCCAATCTGGTTTTGGATGAGCGGACTTACTTGTTAAAACTTCAATTGTGTCGCCGTGCTGTAATTTGTAATTGAACGGCTTCATCACGCCATTGATCTTAAATCCGCTTGCGCACGCCGCGATATCGGAATGAATGCGGTAAGCGTAATCCAGCGGGAAGGCACCACTTGGTAGATCGTAAATGTCGCCTTTTGGAGAATAGACGAAAATGCGGTCTGAGAACAATTTCATGCGGAACTTGTCAGAGTCAAATCGTTTGCCCTCGCCCGCCAATGCTGCCGCTTCCTGAAGCTCACGAATCCATGACAAATCTGCTGGCATAGAACCCATGCGACCTTTTTTATAAGCGTCGGTCAATTTCTGCTCATTGTAATGAAAGCTGGCTGCCAAACCACGTTCAGCATGTTCGTGCATTTCTTTGGTGCGAATCTGGAACTCAACAATCTGCCCGCTCGGCGTTTGTACCGTGGTGTGTAGACTTTGGTAACCATTCGGCTTGGGGTTGGCGACATAATCTTTAATCCTCTCGTGCATCGGCTGATACATATCGTGCAGAATCCCCAGAACCAAATAGCCCGTCGACAAATCATCGACAATCACTCGCAGGGCGATCAAGTCATAAATCTTATCAATATCGCCGACCTTATCGAGCTTTTTGAATAGACTGTAGACACTTTTGACGCGGCCATCCATCTGGAAAACCAACTTTTCTTCCTTCAATCGTGCCTCGACTTCGCGGCGAACACGGTCCAGTTTTCGCTGCGATTTTTTCAATCGACTATCCATCAAACTCTTGGTGCGGTGAAAATCTTTCGGCATCAAATATTTGAAGCTCAATTCTTCCAGCTGCACACGCACCCGCCCCATGTTCAATCGGTCTGCCAGCGGTGCAAACACCTCGATCGTCTCGCGAGCAATTTTCTTCTGCTTCTCCGGCGACATAAACTGCAGCGTCCGCATATTGTGCAACCGATCCGCCAGCTTGATGATAATCACCCGCACGTCTTCACCGACTGCGATCATCAATTTAGTCAAATTGTCCTTGGTGTGCGGCAAATAGCTGTCCAGACTACGCATTCCAGCACGTGCCTGTGAAACCTTAGTTACGCCATCCACCAAAAACGCCACATCTCGTCCAAATAAACTCTCCAATTCATCCAGTGTCGCGTCGGTATCTTCAACCGTATCATGTAGAACGCCCGCCACCACCGTGTCGATATCCATGCCCCACTCAATCAAAATCTCTGCCACTGCCAGCGGGTGATTGATATACGGCTCGCCGCTTTTGCGTTTTTGTCCAGCATGCTTTTCGGTCGCATAGTCAATCGCGCTTGCCAAGACCAGCACTGGCACTTCGTCGTACTTTTGCTCGGCTATTGATAGCAATTCTTCGCGCGTCATATGTTTATTATACAACTTTGTAGTATAATTAAGAAAAGCTAAAGCAAAATATCTAACAGGGAGGGCGTATGTCAGTAACAAGAATAGCAATTAATGGCTTTGGGCGTATTGGGCGCAATGCGTTTAAGATTGCGCGTGAGCGAAGCGACCTAGAGATTGTCGCGATTAACGATTTAACGGACACGAAGACTCTGGCGTATTTGCTCAAGCATGACAGCAATTATGGTGAGTACAGTCGGCAGGTTGATTTTACGGAAAATGAGTTAATAGTTGAAGGCCAGGCGGTTAAAGTTCTGGCAGAGAAAGACCCAGCGAATTTGCCGTGGGGTGAGATGAATGTTGACGTGGTTATCGAATCGACAGGATTGTTTACTGATAAAGATGGTGCGGGCAAGCACTTGACTGCCGGCGCCAAGCGCGTGGTTATCAGCGGACCGACCAAATCTGATGGCGTCGATACGATTGTGTTGGGTACGAATGATAGTAAGATTAAGGATGCAACGCCAATTGTATCTAACGCTAGCTGTACGACCAATAGTTTAGGCGCGGTGATGGCGGTTCTGGATGCGGAGTTTGGCGTGGAAAAATCGATGCTGACGACAGTGCATAGCTATACTGCTAGCCAAAGGTTGCAAGACGCACCTGCTAAAGATCTGCGTGAAGGTCGCAATGCGGCTGAAAACATGGTGCCGACGACGACTGGTGCGGCTATTGCTGTGACGAAAACTTTGCCGCAGCTGATTGGCAAATTCGATGGTCTCAGTGTTCGTGTCCCAACTCCAGTGGTGTCTCTCAGTGATGTGACGGTGCTTCTCAGACGTGACGTGACGGTCGAGCAGGTGAATGAAGCCTTCAAAAAAGCTGCACAAAGTAACTTTTACCAGGGTATTCTGGGCGTTTCTGAAGAGCCTTTGGTCAGCCGAGATTTTATTGGTAATTCGTGCTCGGGAATTGTTGATCTGCCGCTGACGAAAGTGGTTGGCGGCAACTTGATTAAAGTCATGGTTTGGTATGACAATGAGTGGGGCTATTCAAACCGGCTGGTTGAATTGGTGGCAGATTTTGGACACTACTTGAAAAAGAGTGAATAAAACCCTATTCTAAAAATGAAATAACCCCGCACCGTGATAGTGCGGGGGCGCCGGTATTTTCAACGGTTTTACAGAAAATTTATCTTAGTGCGCCTTCTGCTAGCGCGAGACCCTTTAGTTTCGGATTTCGACCGACATAATGTCGGTCGGCCTGACCAAGAACACCCCATCTTCTGTTTTGAGTTCAACGACAGAGTTGTCTGTGGCTTCTCCTAGTATTCTGGACAGATGATCTACCAGATCTCTAGTACTCTCGAAACCATATGTGATTCTCGTGGTGAATTCCTGGCCATTACTAAGAGTGAACTTTACCTTCATCTCTTCACTTCCTTTCGGGAAGATACTCAAAGCTAAAGGGCGACTTCCGCCCTAAGACAAAACTTTGAACAAAAGTTAATCTATTTATATCATACCAGTTATAAAATGTCAATACTTTTTGTCAAATAGGCATGCTTCACCCCTGGAGTAATCTCCGACTTTCCCTTGCAAAAATCACCGAAAACGCTTATACTAAGATCATGAAAATCTACCTCGGATCTGACCATCGCGGCTTTATGCTGAAGGAAAAAGTTTTTGCGTATTTGGCTAAAAATGGCTATGACGTGCAAGACGTTGGTGGCGTAGAATTAAATCCTGACGATGATTTTCCGCAATTCGCTCAGGCGGCAGCATTGAAAATTATTGGAGATGACAGTAAAGACCCGCGAGCTATCTTAATCTGCGGCGGCGGTCAAGGAATGTGCATGGCGGCTAACCGCTTCAAAGGAATTCGTGCCAGTGTGATTTGGGATGCGTTTGAGGCGAAGATGACGCGTCAAGATAATGACTCAAATGTATTGTGTCTGCCAGCGCGAATTTTGGAAGACGATGAATCAGCTTGGAGAGGTATTGTAGAAACGTGGTTGAATACTCCGTACGCTAATGCTCCACGCTTTAATCGGCGCAATGCGCAGTTGGATGAATTGTCATGAGCGCTGTAATTGCCCCGGCTATTTTGGCAGAAAACGCTGCTCAGTATAAAGAGCAAGTTGATAGGATAACTGGTTTTGTTGAGCGGGTACATATTGATATTTCTGATGGTGAATTTGCGCCGACGTTGACGGTCGGTATTCAGGAATTATGGGCACCCGAGGGCTGGACAATTGATATTCATGCTATGGTCAACAATCTGGAGGAATATATACCGAAGTTGATTGCCCTAAGACCACATATGATTATAGTCCACGCGGAAGCCACGGGCGATGTAAAAACGGCGCTTATGCAGATTCGCCAGGCTGGTATCATGGCTGGCCTAGCGTTATTAAAGCCAACGGTGCCGCGGACTGTCGAAGAATTCATAAAGCTCGCTGACCATGTAATGATTTTTAGTGGCGAGTTGGGTAGATTTGGCGGGACTGCCAGTTTGATGCAGTTGGAAAAAATTCGACTCATTAAAGCCATTAATCCTAACGTGGAAATTGGTTGGGACGGCGGTGTTCTAGTGGATAATGCATATAGCCTGGTGCAGGGCGGCGTTAATGTTCTAAATGCTGGCGGTGTTATTCAAAAATCATCAGATCCGCATACTATTTTTTCTAAATTACAGCAGGAAATTAACAAGACGAGTGTGCTTTAATGTCTGACGATCGACTAAACGAATTAAGAGAAATATCCCAAACCTTGCGTCAGTCGATTATTCATGAATTAGTGACAGCTGGTTCTGGTCATGCGGCTGGATGTTTGGGGTTTGCCGATGTCATGGCGGTTCTTTATTTTCACGCCATGCGTCTAGATCCTGAAAATCCTGATTGGCAAGATCGAGATATTTTTGTGATGAGCAATGGTCATTATGCGCCACTTCTGTACGCTACTTTGGCGGAGCGAGGGTTTTTTGATAAAAAAGAGTTAGCTAATTTAAGGAAATTTGGCTCTAAACTTCAGGGTCACCCAGAGCGCGGTAGTTTGCCTGGCGTCGAAACGACGAGCGGTCCTTTGGGCTGTGGCTTAAGTCAAGCAGCCGGTATGGCTTATTCATTGAAATATTTAGGTGGTAATCCCCGGCGGTTCGTTTATTGTAGTTTGGGCGATGGCGAGCTTAATGAAGGGAATATTTGGGAGGCGGCGATGTTTGCCGCGAAATATGATTTGTCAAATATAATTGCGATTATTGATAGGAATAATATTCAGATTGGTGGCGATACGGAAAAAGTTATGCCGCTAGGAAATTTGGCGGACAAGTGGCAGAGTTTTGGCTGGTTTACGCAGGAAGTCGACGGACATGATTACGAGGCAATTGTAAAAGCGATTGACGTGGCAAAAACTTCCCGTCAGCCGAATGTGATCATTGCACATACAATTCCTGGATTTGGTGTTGATTTTATGGAATATGATTACCAGTGGCACGGAAAAGCCCCGAATGCCGAGGAGGCCAGGAGTGCGCTTATTCAGCTAGGTGAAAAAGGAGATGTCAAGTGAGTTTTCTGAGGGAAGATTGGCGGCAATCAGAGTCCGCAGCGATTCGCATTGGTTTTGGCGAAGGGTTAGTAGACGTCGCTAAAAAGAATAATTTGGTGGTGGCGCTGAGTGCGGATTTGATGGAGAGTGTTGGTTTTGGTGAATTTGCTAAGGAGATTGGACATCCACGAGCGATTGAAGTTGGTGTGGCGGAACAGAATTTGGTGACAGTGGCGTCTGGGTTGGCTGCCATGGGTAATATTCCATTTGCGGCTAGTTACGCGGCGTTTAGCCCAGGGCGGAATTGGGAACAGATTCGGACGACTATTTGTTTGAATAATCAGCCAGTCAAGTTGGTGGGTTCTCATGCTGGGTTGAATGTTGGCGCGGACGGTGCGACGCATCAGATGTTGGAAGATATTGCTTTGATGCGCAGTTTGCCAAACATGGTGGTGTTGGCGCCAGGCGATGCTAATGAAGCCAGGCTGATGGCCGCAGCAATGGCTGGAGATAAACGCCCGAATTACGTAAGATTGCCTCGGGAAAAAACGCCGTTGTTCTTAAATCAATCGACTTTTGAGATTGGAAAAAGCTATACATTGAGGTGCGGTAAAGATGTTGCTTTGTTTGGAACTGGCGTGATGACTTATCAAGTGTTGTTGGCGGCGGAAAAGCTCGCGAATGAATATGACATTCAGGCAGAAGTGATTCATTTTCCGACGATTAAGCCGCTGGACGAGGATGCTGTGCTTGACGCGGCTCAAAAATGCCAAGCCGTCATTACGGCGGAAGAGGGGCAGATTGCTGGTGGGTTTGGCTCAAGTGTGGCGGAAGTTCTTAGTGAGAATTTGCCGGTGAAGATGAAGCGAATCGGCGTCAATGATGTATTCGGCGAGTCGGGTAAAATGTCTGAATTGTGGAAAAAACACGGTTTGGATGTCAATTCAATTGTTCGTAGTGTTGTCAATTTTCTCCAATGAAAAGCCCGCCAGGAGCTACTGCCAAGATCTAATTAAAGACCTCAAAGCGGTAGCCTGACGGGTGTGCGTCACCTGTGGTCGTGTCTACGGTCACAGCGACGGTCGCGCCTACGATCGTCGCTGCGCTTCATGCCGTAGATGATCACGAGGAGCATAATGCTCCCCGTGGCAAACACTATGGCTTCGAATGGTCCGTAGATCACTAAGAGGTGGATAAAAGCTACCAACCATGCCACGCACATCATCAGGATGGACAGGATAAACCCGTTAAATGCTAATTTGACTATCCTGACAACAGGGCTCATTTTTTTCTTCCTTTCTGAGAAGAAAATGCTCAAGACCAAAGGGCTCTTTTGTCCTTAGACAAAGCCTTGAGCAAAAGCTATTTTATGTTACCACCAAAACAACATAATGTCAATTCTCTTGGCATAGCGGGCGGTAATTGCTATAATTACCATAAGTATTTTAGGGGGCAGTATGGGATTATCGATTTCAGAGATTCGGAAAAACACGACGCGGGCGCGTCATTTAATGCAGAGGACACGGGCGCAGCACTTTGCGGTGGGCGCGTTTAATATTGATAATCAAGAGACGCTGATTGCGGTGGCACGCGCGGCGCAAAAACTCCAATCGCCAGTGTTGGTTGAGGTTTCTGACGCCGAAGTGAAGGCTATGGGACTAGAAAACGTGCGTGATTTGGTGGACAATTATAAGGCTGAGTATGGAATTGAAATGTACTTGAATTTGGACCACGGACCGACGGTTGAGGGTTGTAAACGAGCCATTGACGCGGGCTATGAGTTTGTGCATATTGACATTTCTCAGGCAAATCATGACGCTTCTGACGAGGAGATCATCGCCAAAACTCTTGAAGTGGTGGAGTACGCTAAGTTTACTGGCGCCTTAGTAGAGTCCGAGCCGCACTATTTTGGTGGCAGTTCCAATGTTCACGCCGAAGTCATTGATTATGAAGAAATCAAGAAAACTTTCTCCACGCCAGATGGCGCCCGAGCGTTCGTCGAGGCGACGGGGATTGACACTTTTGCGGCGGCAGTGGGTAATCTGCACGGTAAATATCCAGTGCCGAAAGTGCTGGATTTGGAGTTGTTGTCCCATATTCGCGAGGCGCTGCACTGCCAGATTTCGCTCCACGGCGGGTCGGGTACGCCGCTGCATTATTTTGAGGAGGCGGTAAAAATTGGTGTTTCCAAAATTAACATCAACTCTGACATGCGCTATGCTTTTCGAACAACTCTGGAAAAGACATTACGTGAGAATCCAAATGAATACGCTATTGTTAAGCTGATGCCGCCAGTTTACGCGGCTGTCCAAGAAGTTGTAGAGTCAAAGATTAAGGCGTTTAATTCTGCGGGAAAGGCGGTGATTTAATGGCAAAAATTATTACCGTCGGTGCCGCCATCCAGGACGTTTTTTTGAGCCAATCCGACGCATTAACTCCAGTATGCGAAAGTCCAGAGCATTGTTTTGCGCGACTGGATTTGGGCGCAAAGGCTGACGTTAATCAAATCCACTTTGCGACCGGTGGTGGCGCTACAAATGCAGCGGTAACTTTCGCCAGGCAAGGTCACTACGCTAGTTTTATGGGCGCAATTGGTCATGATCCAGCCGGTCAGGCCGTTTTGGCTGATTTGGACAAGGAAAATATTGATACACATTTGGTACGATATTCCCCAAAGTACAGCACGGGATACTCTGTATTACTCCTGGCCTCAAACGGCGAAAGGACGATTCTAACGTATCGTGGAGCTTCGACCCATTATCACGAGGCAGATTTTGATTTATCTGATGAAGATGCGGATTGGTTGTATGTTTCGACATTGTCGGGTAATATGCCGATACTTCATAAATTATTTCACCAGGCCAAACTTCGCGATATGAAAATTTGTTTTAATCCCGGCAAGAAAGAATTGGCGCAAAAGGATAAGTTGATAGGACTTTTATCTGATGTTGATGTCTTGACGTTAAATAAGGAAGAAATGCAGCAATTAGTATCGGGCGACGATTTGGAGACTTTGGTGCGCCGTGGATTAAATTTGGTATCAGTTGTCCTAGTGACGGACGGCGTAAATGGTTCTATGGCAAGTGACGGAAAGACTATCGTGCGAGCCCTAATGTACGACGACGGCCCTTCAATTGACAGAACGGGCGCTGGTGATGCCTTTGCGTCTGGATTTCTGAGTGAATGGGCGAGGAGCGGTAATTTGAAAAATTCTGTAATAATGGGTAGTGCAAATGCTAGCTCGGTTGTTATGAAAATTGGGGCGAAAGCTGGTATTTTATATTCCGGCACACCACTTCATACTATGCCAATTCAAGAAAGGGAGCTATAATGGCGCAAAACTTGGGAAAACTATTAGGAGATGATGCTAAAAAACGTCGTGCCTTGACTGAGCTTAGGCAGATGACGCGTGATGACAGTGATGTGCGATTGATTGCGGAAATATTAGCTAGGGCGCATTCGATTATTCGCTCTTTAGGACTTGACCCGACAAATGCAACAGCTGAGGAAATTTATCAGTCGCTCATGGCTATTGCGCCAAAAATAGATAAGTGGGCGCCATTTAAAGCTTCTGAGTGGGTGCTTCTGGATGTTGACGGTCAAGTGATATCGTTTAACCCGATTGACGTTGTGAATAATTATCATTGTCAATTGCCTCTGGGTAGGCAACAGACGACTCACGGTAAGCGGGGTTTGGGATTTGAAATTACCCGTCGCTATAAAAACCACCCACGCACACATAATCCTGCGGTTGAGCGAGTGGTTTGTCAGGGCGGAATCTGCTGGATTGAGCCAAAATCTAAGAAATAGACTAACGGTCGCAGCAAGTTTGCTGACTCTTAATAAGATCAACTACCTCTGTGATGTCTTCGGTGATTGTATAAATTTTCTCATCGCCATCAGAAATGAGCTTATTCGGAAGTATGCTTTCATGGACAAATTCATCCCACTTGTGCCAGAATTTTTTATCAAACAGAACAATTGGCACGAGGGTCATTTTTTTAGTTTGAGTTAATGTAATAATCTCGCAGATTTCATCCATGGTGCCAAAGCCGCCTGGAAAACAGACGTAGGCATCTGCCAGTAGAGTCATAACAATTTTACGCGGCGCAAAGTGAGTAAAGGCGAAGGAATCGGTAGTATATTTATTTAGCGATTGTTCGTGTGGCAAGCGGATATTAAAACCGATCGACTGCCCGCCAGCTTCTATGGCGCCGCGGTTGGCTGCCTCCATGATTCCGCCGCCGCCACCGGTGATAATTGTATAGCCGTCTTTCGCTAACTGAAAGGCTAAGTCTTTTGCTTTCTGGTAATATTCGTTATCTTCGCTTATTCTGGCTGAGCCAAAAAAGGTTACTGTTTTGTGATATTTTTGGAGAATTTCATAGCCGGCATGGATTTCTTCATCGACATTTCCTAAGCGGAACATGGCTGCTTGGAGCTGCAGTTCGCGTGGAATACAAACATTTTTCGGTGTCATTATTATCCTTTTTATTCTATAATTTTAACTTTATTACTATATCATAAAATGGTTGTGGCTGCAATGAATTGACGGCAGGCAAGTGGTAGTATAGAATCAAAGTCATAATCTAAATGGAGGGTTAAATATGGAGAATAAACCAACGGCTAATAAATGGTTGATTGCGACGGTGATTGTTATGGGGTTAGTTATTATTGGTCTGGTAACTTGGACTATTGTGGGGGCGCTAAATAAGGATAGAAGTGTTGAGTCTTCTGTAAAAACTAGCGAGACAAAGAAAGAGTCATCTAGGTTGTCAGATAAGACTCGCGAGGAAGGAGCAAAGCCGTCAGATGAATCTAAGAAAAAATATAAAGATTTTCGCACTGGGAGAGACGGTACTGGCACTAAGCTAACTTCAGTAAGTGATGTTGATAAGTTGGATATCGACGATTCTCTAAAGGAGTTCTTGAAATCTAAAGTTGGCCAGCCAATTCCGGAGCGTGAAGGTTATACTTATAAACCGGTTATTGACCGTGCGTATGGAAAATATGCGGCAGTTTATGGTCTGGCAAATGCCTATACAATAATTGGGCCAAAAAATGGTACTGGCGAAATTGGTATAGTCGCAGGGACACAACAGAGTTATATGCCATGCTCAGATCTAAAAGCCGCTTCGGTTCCGAGTCATTTGGTCGATGGCAAGTGTGAAGTTTCTGGCACGCCTCAGACTTACGAGCAAGACTAGTTTTTATAAATATAGTAGAATAGAGAAGTGAATAAATTTCGCCTCTCTTCTTCATATCAGCCGACAGGCGACCAGCCGACGGCGATTGCTCAGTTGGTGGACGGTTTGGAACGGGGTGAGCGCGAACAGACTCTATTGGGCGTGACTGGCTCTGGTAAGACCTTTACTATGGCAAATATTATTGCCCGGCGGAATGTGCCGACTTTAGTTTTGGCCCACAACAAGACCTTGGCAGCGCAGCTATTTTCTGAGTTTAAGGAATTTTTTCCGGATAATGAGGTGCATTATTTCGTCAGCTATTTTGATTATTATCAGCCGGAGGCCTACATTGCCAGTAGCGATACGTATATTGAGAAAGATTCGAAAATTAATGATGAAATCGATCGGCTGCGGCATGCGGCAACGTCAGCGCTGTTAACGCGGCGCGATGTGATCATCGTGGCGAGCGTGTCCTGTATTTACGGCATTGGTTCGCCGGAAACGTACGCTGACATGGCGATTCAATTGACGGTCGGCGAGCGGCGGGTTCAGGACAAGTTTATTCGCCTGCTAACTGATATTCAGTATAAGCGAAACGACGTTGATTTTGCACGTGGTACTTTCAGGGTACGCGGTGACGTGGTGGATATTTTCCCGGCTGGGCAGGACACGGCGGTGCGAGTGGAATTTTTTGGCGATGAGGTTGAGCGGTTAACGCGAATCGATCCGCTGACGGGCGAGATTTTGGATCAGCCAGCTAGCCTAACGGTTTTCCCGTCCAGCCACTATTCGACGCCGCGTGAACGAATTGAAAAAGCCATCACTGGTATTGAGAAAGAATTTGATGAGAGGCTGAAGTGGTTTGAATCGCACGATAAGTTACTCGAGGCACAGCGCCTAGCTCAGCGCACCAAATATGACCTGGAGATGCTCAAAGAAACTGGCTTTGTCAAAGGCATTGAGAATTATTCGCGCTATCTGACGGACCGCGAGCCGGGCGAGCAGCCGGCGACGTTGATTGATTATTTTCCCGATGATTGGCTGCTACTGGTCGATGAGTCGCACATGACCTTGCCCCAAGTCCGCGGCATGTATAACGGCGACCGGGCTCGCAAGGAAGTGCTGGTGGAGCATGGGTTTCGTCTGCCAAGTGCGCTGGATAATCGCCCGCTCAGATTTGATGAATTTGATCAGCATATTCACCAGGCGATTTATGTGTCCGCTACGCCGGGCGACTATGAAATTGCCCACTCGCCAAAGCCGGCTGAACAGCTGATTCGGCCGACGGGGCTGCTTGATCCGCCGATTGAGGTGCGGCCGACTGAGGGGCAGGTTGATGATTTGATGGAGGAGATTCGCCAGACTATCGCCAGCGGCCACCGCGTATTAGTAACCACCTTGACCAAGCGCATGGCTGAGGATTTGAGTGCTTACCTGACTGACAATGGCGTAAAAACGGCGTATCTACACAGCGAAATTGATACGCTGGAGCGCGGCGATATTCTCAAAGATTTGCGGCTAGGAACGTATGACGTATTAGTTGGTATCAATCTGCTACGCGAGGGGTTGGACCTACCTGAAGTCAGTCTGGTGGCGATTATGGATGCTGATAAAGAAGGTTTCCTGCGTAGTGAGCAAGCACTGATCCAGACAATTGGCCGTGCAGCGCGACATGTCGATGGGCGGGTGTTGATGTATGGTGATACCGTAACTGACAGTATGCGGCGAGCGATTGATGAGACGAATCGTCGGCGTGCGATCCAGCAGCAATATAATGAAGAGCATGGCATCACGCCGCAAACTATCCAGAAGAAGATTGACGATGGCCTGCGTTCTATCATCCCGCAAAAAGAATCGGACAAAAAACCGAAGCTTGACTTGAAGAAGATTCCAAAGGATGAATATCCAACGCTGATCAAGGAGTTGACTGGTCAAATGGAGCTCCATAGCGCCAATCTAGAATTTGAAAAAGCGGCAGAGCTGCGCGATTTGATTGCAGAAATTCGCCAGACCATGTAGAATAGAATTATTATTAGATTAGGAGGTAATATGGCAACAAAACAACAACCACAGCCATCAGCCGTTGCGCAACCAGAAATGCCGGTGCAGCAGCCAGTAGGCTATCCAGCATACCCACAGCAATACATGTATGCTAACCCAAACAAAGGCAAGGCGAAACTTCTGACGTTAGAATACGCTTTGGCAATGGCTTCAGTAGTTATTTCAGCATTCTTATTGATCAACGTAATTACCAGTGTAGTTGGTCTCTGGTCAGGTGCAACTTCAGTTGCATCACAGACCGTCGGTGGATTCTTGGCTCCAACGATGGTGACGGCAGGAACTGGAATTGTCGCAGCGTCAGTATTTACGGTTGTCTTAGCTGTTCTAGCCTGTGTCTTGTTTTCTCGCGTGTCAAAGGCAGTGCCAGATCGTGAGGGTTATACGAACCGCACAGCTTACAAATTGGTGACTTATGGCGGATTAGCTGCTTTGATTATTCCAGCTGTTGATTTGATTGCACGCTTGGTCAGCATCCTTGTCAGTTCATTGTTATTTATCGGTGCAGCCGGTGGAGAAGTTTACAAGAGTCTGTATCTGAGCGAGTTCTTGCCTTATGCTCTGGCTCTTGCCGTAATAGTTGTGACTAGCTACTTTATTTATCAGATCATTCAGGGTCGAAACAAATCAAAGATTATGTCTTTGGTGCTCATTGCAGTTTCTGTTGTAGTCTTGCTGACTGGCACTATCACTATCGCCGTTAAAGTTCATGATAAGGGCGGTTCTTCTACTGGCGGATCAACACGGCAGGGGCAGGATATCCCATCTGACTACGAGTCTCAGCTTAAAAAATATCGCGAATCTTTAAAATTAAAGCAATATAACTAAGATATAATTGATAAAGGTCGCTCACTTTGATGGGCGACTTTTTTTAGTGGTATAATATTGATATGACAAATATTTCTACCAGTGATATTCAGCACTTGGCGAGTTTAAGTAGTCTGGCATTAGCCGATGATGAAGTTGATAGACTGCGCCAGGATTTGGAAAATATAATTGGCTATATTGAGCAGCTAGGTGAGCTTGATACGTCTGGCGTGGAGCCGACTTATCAAGTGACGGGACTAGAGAATGTCTGGCGCGAAGATGAGGTCCAGCCAGGGATTTCTCGAGATGAGTTACTTGAGCTGGCGCCTGAAAAACAGAACAATCAAGTGAAAGTGCCGCAGGTGTTGTAATGAGTCGGATTAGTGATTTTACCGGAAAAAGTGCAGTCGAAAATGTTAAAGAAGCGTTGCGACGAGCGCGCGATATTGAGGAATATCATGCACTATTGAGCTTGACGGAAGAACGGGCGTTGGAGCGAGCCGAACTGGTGGATAAGGGCGAAGTTTCTGGCAGGCTGGCCGGCGTGCCATTTGTCGTGAAAGATAATTTTTTGGCCTTTGGGGCGCCGACAACTGCTGCTGCAAAAATGCTTGAGAACTTTAGCGCGCCGCTTCAGGCGACGGCAGTTGAAAAATTGGAGGCTGAAGGCGCAATTTGTATCGGTAAGGCTAACTTGGACGCCTTTGCTCACGGTGGTTCGACGGAAAATTCAGCCTTTGGT
Source organism: uncultured Candidatus Saccharibacteria bacterium (assembly GCA_938046775.1). Classification (GTDB taxonomy): domain Bacteria; phylum Patescibacteriota; class Saccharimonadia; order Saccharimonadales; family Saccharimonadaceae; genus Nanosynbacter. The sequence goes on from CALIXB010000006.1 coordinate 30,125, forward strand.
CCGACTAAAAACGCTGCGGACAAAACTCGAGTGGCTGGTGGTTCATCGGGTGGTTCGGCAGTCGTGACGGCGCTTGATGTGGTGCCATTTGCGTTGGGTACAGACACTGGCGGTTCGATTCGTCAGCCTGCCAGCTTTAACGGCGTGGTCGGCGTCAAGCCGACCTATGGTGCAGTCAGTCGCTACGGTGTGGTGGCTATGGCCTCAAGTACGGACACCATTGGTTGTTTCGCCACGAACGCTGATGACACTAATCTGGTGATGGAAATTATGGCGGGCCGCGACGATAAGGATATGACGACGCTGCCTGACTTTTGGCAGCATCAGCCAGGCTTTACTAAGAAAAAGATTGGTTTGGTGAAGCAGTGTATGACTGATGACGTGGACGCGGCGGTTCGCCAGAAAACGCTTGACTATGCAGAAAAATTGAAGCAGCTGGGCTATGAAATTGAAGAAGTGGATTTGAGCATGATGCAATATTCGCTGGCGATGTACTATATCATCGTGCCAGCAGAGATATCGTCAAACTTGGCGAGATACGACGGCGTGCGCTATGGTCACCGAGCGACGGAGGTGAAAACGCTGGCGGAGTTGTACGGTCGCAGCCGCAACGAAGGTTTTACTACGGAAAATAAGCGACGAATTATGATCGGTAGTTTTGTACTGTCGAGTGGTTTTTTTGACGCTTACTATATGCAGGCGCAAAAAGCGCGCACATTGCTCATCAATGAGTTCAAGCAGTTGTTCGCTGAGTACGACGCACTGTTGATGCCAGTTGCACCAACACCGGCATTCAAACTTGGCGAAAATACCAATGATCCGATAAAAATGTATCTAGCGGACATCATGACGGTGCCAGCTAGCTTGGCGGGACTACCAGCAATTTCCGTGCCAGCTGGAACTAGTGACGAAGGTTTGCCAATTGGTGTGCAGTTGATTGGTGACCGCCAGTCAGACAGCAACTTGTTGAAGTTGGCTTCAGAAGTGGAGGCTGCCTGATGGACGGATTGTTGATCGCGCTGGTAGTGGCGGCGTTGTTAATCGGCGGTTTGTTGATCGTTTTTATCCAAT
>CALIXB010000007.1 GCA_938046775.1 uncultured Candidatus Saccharibacteria bacterium
CGTCGCGCTCGACCAGGGTGTGCATGGTGGAGCCGCGCTGGAAGACGATGGAGATGGTCGTCTCCACGGGCATGACGCGCCCGTAGGCGCTCAGGGCGGTGTACTCCCCCAGGGAGTGCCCGGCGAAGGCCGCGCCCTCGACCAGGGCGCCGGCCTCGGCCAGGCGCGCCGTGGAGGCCATGGCGACCGTGGCCAGGGCGACCTGGGTGAACTGGGTGAGGTTGAGCAGTCCCTCGGGATGACGATAGGTCACTCCGCGAGCGGTCATCTCGGTCGGGTTGTCGCGCACCAGGGCGATGACGGAGAAGCCGAGCTCGGCGCGGGTGTGGGCGTCGGCGCGCTCCCAGACCTCACGGGCGGCCTTGGAGATGCGCATCTCGTCCAGGCCCATGCCACGGGTCTGAATGCCCTGGCCCGGGTAGACGTAGGCGGTCGGCTCGGGCTCGGTCACGGCGGTGCCGCGGGAGACGACCTCGTCGCCGATACGGCAGGTGACCTCCAGCACGAGGCCGCCGCCGCGGACGAGCCCGGTGCGTTCGACGCTGATCTCGACGCGATCCGCGAGCTCGACGGTTTGCCGACCAGCAAGACGAATGCACAAGGACATCACTTCCAATATCATTATGATCAAGCGGGCAGACTGGTTGGATTGACCAATGAGAATCACGCCACCTACCGTTTTGTGTATGACGACCAAGACAGGCTGATTTGGGAAAAAGGCTTTGATGATAAGCTCACGCAGTATGAGTATGACACTAAAGGTCAGCTGATTAGACGCACGGATTACGGTGTGACGGACGCGCCAAAACGCAACAAGCCGGCAATTCGTACTGCCGAATTCAAATATAATCAGCTTGGTCAAATGACCGAAGAGCATATTCGTCAGGGCGAGCAATCCAGTCGCACTACCTTTAGCTTTGATTTAAACGGACAAATGACACAGGTTGCCTGCGGAGGACAATACATTGATTTTCGCTATGGTACGGGGCATTTAAGCGGCATTAAGCTGAACAGCCAACTGATTAGTGAAATGGAACGGGATGATTTACACCGTGAGATTAGCCGCAGCCAGGGGGCGCTTAACGGACGTTATTGTTATGATGAGATGGGGCGCTTGGTCCAACAACAGGCAGGACTTGCAAATCAACAAAACGCCGTGCAAATCGACCGCACTTATGGCTATGACGAATTGGGTCACCTTATCCAAACCCGCACCCACTGCCCACAACAGCCCTTTGAGGCACCGCACCAGACGCAGTATCAGTACGACAATTTGGGACGGATTCAACAGGAGAAAAGCGGAACACAACGGCACACCTTTTACTTTGACCCGGCAAGCAACCTTATCAACGACCCAACGGAAAAGGTGATTAACAACCGCCTGAGCCACTATCAAGGTGTGCGTTACACTTACGACAGTCTCGGAAACCTCACCGAATGCCAAACTGCTAATAGTGACTATCAGCGTTATACCTACGACTTAAAGCATCAACTGATTCGGGCGGATATTCATAACCGTTACACCACCGAAAGTTGGGTGTATGATTATGACCCACTGGGCAGACGGATTGCAAAATCCAAACTGAACAAGCAAGGCGAAAAACAATGCCACACGCAATTTATCTGGGCGGGCTCACACTTAGTGCAGGAGATTCGCAAAGGTAATCATCAGCAAAATGCTGAAAAAACCGACCGCACTTTCACTTACATTTACACCCATCCCGACAGCTATGAGCCGTTGGCGCAGTGTTATAAAGAGAGTGAAAACGCACAACATACCGTGAACTACTTCCACTGCGACCAAATCGGCGTGCCTAGAGAAATGACAGACAGCCAAGGCAAACTCATTTGGAAAGGACGTTATGACGCGTGGGGACAGCTTATTCATGACAGCAACCGCCATGCCCAACGGAGCACGCACCAACCGTTCCGCCTGCAGAACCAGTACTTCGACCAAGAAACCGGTTTGCACTACAACTTTTTGCGTTATTATGAACCCGCACTCGGGCGGTTTATTACACAAGACCCGATTGGGTTGATGGGGGGGATGAATTTGTATCGGTTTGAGGGCACGGTGCAGAATCAAATTGACCCATTGGGCTTATTTCCACTGGTGCTTGCGGCGCCTTGGCTTTTGGAAGCATTAGCCCATACAACTGCTGCTATGACTGGTATTCTTATCGGTGTGGGAATAATGGAGGCGGCGGAGGCGATGGAGGCGAAGGAGGAGTCTGAAGAAACCAATGATATTGGCAAATGCCCTAATAAACCTAAATGTCCGTGTGAGCGCTGCTGAGAGCCGCGATTTCCATCTTCTGACCGACAAAAAGCGCCGGAGGCGTCAAATCGAATTTAAATCCGAGTTCCTGCAATTTTGTAACCGCCTGTGCCGTAATCAAATTCGCAAGTTCGCTGATCGTCGCTTTTGCCAAATCATCGAATTCGGGAAGCGTTTCGCCGTTCATTTTCGAAGCGATACTCAGCGCCGTTTCGATCGTCATAT
>CALIXB010000008.1 GCA_938046775.1 uncultured Candidatus Saccharibacteria bacterium
GCGCTGGTAGTGGCGGCGTTGTTAATCGGCGGTTTGTTGATCGTTTTTATCCAATTGACATCGCGCGGACACAAGCAGCTTGACAGAGAAATGTATCAAAAAGTTTGGCGGGCAATTCAGCGCGGCGCCAAGGCAGGTAACTCGGATAGCTTACAGATGGCGATTGTCAAAGCCGACAAACTGCTCGACAAAGCCATGCGCGACTGCGGCGTGACAGGTACGACGATGGGCGACAGGTTGAAAGCTCGCAAGGGTGATTGGACGGATGAAAATGGTTTGTGGGCGGCACATAAATTACGCAATCAAATTGCCCATGAAACCAACGTGAAACTGACCGCGCAGAGTTTTCGACGAGCCATGACAAGCTTTGAACAAGCACTAAAAGATTTGGGAGCGTTATGATGAGTGTATATGATGAATATGAAATGACCATTGGCATCGAGTGTCACGTCCAGCTGGCGACTAAAACCAAGTTGTTTAGTCCGGCTGATAATGATGCGCGTAATGCTGAGCCTAATGAAAAAACGCATGAAATTGATTTTGGCTTGCCAGGCATGCTGCCGGTGCTAAATAAGCGCGCTGTCGAACTGGCGGTGCGTGCCGGTAAAGCGTTGAATGCACCGATCGCGCGGGTTAGTCGGTTTGATCGCAAACATTATTTCTATCCTGACTTGCCAAAGGGCTATCAGACCTCGCAGATGTATCAGCCGATTATTTTGGCTGGCTATGTTGATGCGCCGCTGGAAGACGGTTCGCTCAAACGAGTGCGAATCCATCACGCGCACATGGAGGAGGATGCTGGCAAATTGACGCACCACGACGGCTATTCGCTGGTTGACCTCAACCGCGCTGGTACACCGCTGATTGAAATTGTTTCTGAGCCGGATATTCATTCTGCCGAGGAGGCCAAAGCCTACGCTTCGGAGCTGCACAAATTGATGGTCTATGCGGGTGTGACGCACGGTGATTTGTACCGCGGCAATATGCGCTTTGACGTCAATATTTCGGTGGCTAAAAAGGGCGCGACCGAGCTCGGTAAGCGTGCAGAAGTGAAAAACCTCAACTCGTTCCGCAGCGTGGAGCGTGCCGCTGAGTACGAATTCAAACGCCAAGTTGACCTATTGGAGCGCGGCGAACCAGTGGTTCAGGAAACCCGCGGCTGGAGCGATGACAAGCAAATTACTACCTCGCAGCGTTCGAAAGAGGACGCTCAGGATTATCGCTACATGCCTGATGCCGATATCCCGCCAGTGGTGCTGAGCGATGAGGAAATTGCTCGGATTCAGGCTGAAGTGCCGATGTTGCCGGGTGAATATCGTGAAAAATGGAGCGGACTAGGCTTGGATAAATCAGTGGTTAATTCGCTATTGTCTAACCAAAATTATGCATCCATCATGCTGGAGGTGCAGGAAAAATCAGGCGATGCGTCTGCTAAACGGGTAGCACACTGGTTTGCCAGTGCTTTGACATCTAATAGCGGTGATTCTGAGCATGACTCCGCGTCGGTTGAAGCTAATACGCCGCGCGTATCAGTTGATGATTTGGTGGAGCTGGCAGAAATGACTGAGAAAGCAGAAAGCTCCAGTACCAACGCCAAGGAATTGTTTAATGAGCTATTGGCGGGCGCCACGCATCCGCGCAAACTTGCTGAAGAAAGAAACTTGCTGCAAGTCTCCGACGAATCGGCCATCGCTGCCATCGTTGACGAAGTGCTCAGCGACCCGGCCTCGGCGGCGTCCATAGCCGACATTAAAGCCGGCAAGGACAAAGCTATTGGTTACCTCGTTGGTCAAATCATGAAGCGTTCTAAAGGTCAGGCTAATCCGAGCCTGGCGCAGAAATTGATTCGCGAAAAATTATAGGATTTAATTCTTTAGAAATAGGACAGGATAGGAGCTAAAGTATGAAAAAACCAACCAAAGCTATCATCGCTGCCGCTGGTTTTGGTACGCGATTTTTGCCTCAGACCAAAGCTATGCCCAAAGAAATGCTGCCGCTGATTGATAAGCCAATCATCCAGTATGTCGTCGAGGAATTGGTTGAGGCTGGCATCAAGGATATTATTATCATTGGTAGCGCTAATAAACGGGCGATTGAAGACCATTTTGACGCGCCAAATGAAGAACTACTAGCTAACCTGCGTGCTGGCGGAGCTAAAAAGCAGCCGCTGATTGATATTGTACAGCGTTTGTCTGAGATGGCTAACTTCGTTTATATCCGCCAGAAAGGTCCTTACGGCAATGCAACGCCGCTGGCTTGCGCCTCGCATTTAATTCGCCACGATGAACCGGTGATTTATACTTTTGCCGATGACTTTATAACGGCTAGTCCAAGTCGTTTCCGGCAGATGATTGAGGCGTCAGAAAATCTTCAGGGCGCAGTGTTGTCGTGTAAGAAAATTACCGATGATTCAGAGTTTGATCGTTATGGCATCGTTAATGGCCAGCAAATTAACGATGGTGTTATAAAAATGACTAATATCGTCGAGAAGCCTGGAAAAACCAATGCGCCGTCTGACCTAGCGAGTGTCAGTAGCTATTTGCTGCCTGGTGAGATTTTTGGCTATTTGGACAAAGCCAAAGACCAGTTTGATGGTCATGGCGAATTCACCATCCAGCCGATTATGCAGGAGATGATTGATGATGGGTTTGATTTTTATGGCGTGGAGATTACCAACGGTACGTACTACGACACCGGTGATAAATTAGAGTACCTGAAGACAGTGATTGATTTTGGGTTGCGCGATCCTAACTTTGGCGACAAGCTACGCGCCCATCTGACCAATCGCTTAAAATAATGTATAATAAAAAGCATGAACGGACTACTTGTAGTATTGGTAATTCTCATGGTGATATTTATTATCATGTTGGTTGCTATGGTGATTTCTATTATTAAATTAACACACCAGATTCACCAAACTCAGCAGGCAGTAGAGACAATTACCAGGAGAGTTTCTGATTTTAGTGGAATTGTCAGTGCTGTTTCGATTGGTGCTGGGCTGGCTAAAAGATTAACCTCAAAGGGCGGATTTTTAGCGAAGTATTTTACTAAGAAAAGGACAAATAATGGCAGAAAAAACCGTCAAAAAACAACCAGATAAATTATCACGAAAAGTCATCCGTGATAATGAAAACGGTGCCAGGCAGGCGATTTTAGAGGATTTATTTTTTGATTTTCATCGTTCGCGTCGCCAAGTCTATTGGATGAACTTTATTCGTGGAATTTTCTTTGGTGTCGGTAGTGCGCTGGGTGCGACACTGTTAATCACATTGTTAATCTGGTTACTAGGCCAATTTGCGGATATTTTTCCGCCGCTGGCTGATTTTATCAATCATCTGATTGAGACGATGCAGCACCGTCAATAACATGCTATAATCATTAGTAATGACTGGGGGAAATAGCGGACAATCTTCGCCGGCGGCTTTGAAGCCGTCTGATTTCGTACATCTCCATAATCACACTTTTCATTCTGTGCTGGATGGCTTGACTAAAATCAATGATTTGGTTGATAAAGTCAAAGAGTTTGGGATGGAGGCGGCGGCGGTAACTGACCACGGTACGATGAGTGGCATCCTTGACTATTATAAAACTGCCAAAAAGGCTGGTATCAAGCCGATTCTCGGCATCGAGACGTACGTGGCGGCGCGTTCGCGCTTTGATCGCGACCCAGCCAAGGACAAGCAGCGCTTTCACTTGACGGTGCTAGCGATGGACAACACCGGCTTTCATAATTTGATGAAGCTATCGACGCAGGCCAATTTAGAGGGAATGTACTATAAGCCGCGGACTGACCATGATTTATTGGAAGAGTTGAACGAGGGCTTAATTGTACTGAGCGGTTGCGCCAGTGGTGAAATTGGTGTGGCGCTTAGGGATGATGATTATGATCGAGCGCGAGATATTGCCAAATGGTACAAGTCAGTCTTTGGTGATAGGTATTATCTCGAGTTGCAGGATCACGGCCATCCGAAATCAAATACGCATTGGGACGTCCAGGCAAAAATTAATGAGGGCTTGATTAAACTATCGAAGGAGCTGGATATCGAGATGGTGGTAACTTGCGACGGGCACTACTTGACGCATGATCATCAAGACGCGCACGAAATCTTGCTATGTGTCGGTACCGGTTCGTATTTGAGCGATGAAAAGCGGATGAGTCTGAAAGATTTTGAGCTGCATTTGACTGACCCACGGGATATTATTGATCATTGGGGTGAGGAATATCCTGAAGTAGTGCTTAATACGAAAAAGGTAGCGGATCGCTGTGATGTTGAGATTGAGCTGGGTCGTATTCTTATTCCTAAGTATCCGCTTCCTGAAGGTGAGAATGAGCACTCGTATCTGCTGAGGTTGACCTACCAGGGTTTATTGCAGCGCTATAACGGCGCCTCGAAAGAAGAGGCTGAGAAATTAGACCCTGATGACATTATCCCGCAGTTATCTGACGAAGTTCGCCAGCGCGCCGAGATGGAATTGGGTGTGATGGGGAAGATGGGCTATGAGGGATATTTCTTGATCGTTCAGGATTTTATCAACTGGGGTAAATCTAAAGGGATCGTTTTTGGTCCGGGCCGTGGATCAGCGGCTGGTTCTATTATTGCTTATGCGCTGAATATTACTGACCTTGATCCGCTGAAGTACGGCCTGCTGTTTGAGCGTTTTCTTAATCCAGATCGTATTTCCATGCCGGATATCGACGTCGATATCCAAGATACGCGACGCGATGAAGTGATTGAATATTGTGCCAAAAAATACGGCGAAGACCATGTTAGTAATATCGCTACCTTTGGTAAGATGTTCGGCCGTATGGCAGTGCGTGATGTCGCCAGGGTGCTGGAGGTGCCGTATGTCGAGAGCGACCGCTTGGCAAAGCTAGTGCCGCCGCCAAACCAGGGTCGTCATATTCCGCTGTCGGTCAGTATTAAAGAAGATGCTGATTTGCGCCGTGAGTACGAGAATAATCCGACAGCCAAACAGGTGCTGGATTATGCTATCCAGCTCGAGGGCACGATTCGCAGCCACGGAGTTCATGCCTGCGGTGTGGTGATTGCGCCGGATACGCTGGTTAATTATATTCCGCTAGAAATGGCACAAAAAGGCGTGGTGGCTACTCAGTTCCCAATGGGCGAAGTTGAAGAATTGGGGCTACTTAAGATGGACTTTTTAGGCCTTTCAAACCTTACGATTATTAACAACGCCATGCGGATTATCCGAAAAGCCTATAATACAGAGATTAATCTTTCGCAGCTACCACTTGACGATAAGAAAACTTATGAGCTATTCCAGCGCGGAGATACAACCGGAGTATTTCAGCTTGAGTCTGCGGGGATGAAGCGATATTTGCGTGGGCTAAAGCCGACTACATTTGAGGATATTATCGCTATGGTGGCTCTTTATCGTCCGGGCCCGATGCAGTTTATTGATAGTTTTATTCGGCGCAAACACGGCGAGGAAGAAATAACTTACTTACATCCTGGAATGAAAAACTCACTAAAAAATACTTACGGAATTTTGGTCTACCAAGAGCAATTTATGCAGATTTCTAAGGAATGGTGCGGCTTTACTGGTGGTCAGGCTGATACGCTGCGTAAAGCTGTCGGTAAGAAAAAGATTGACTTGATGAAAAAAGTTAAGCCTGAATTTGTCGAAGGTGCGGTTAAGGTTGGTGGCGCAACTAAGGAAATTGCGGAAACGTTTTGGACGCAGCTGGAGGAGTTTGCTAACTATTGTTTCAATAAATCGCACGCCGCTTGTTATGGTTTAATTGCCTACTGGACGGCATATTTGAAGGCGCATTATCCGGACGCATTTATGGCGGCACTGATGACCAGTGATCATGACGATACGGATCGTTTGGCGATTGAGATCACGGAATGTAAGCATATGGGAATTGATGTGCTTAGTCCGGATGTTAATGAGTCATTCGTTGAATTTGCGGTGGTGCCTAATGAGAATAAAATTCGCTTCGGTATGTCAGCGGTGAAGGGTGTCGGTGTTGGTGCGGTTGAGGAAGTCTTGCGGGCGCGCGAGGAGGGCGCGTTCTTGTCGGTGGAAGATTTTGCCAAGCGTGTTTCGACCAGTAAGTTTAATCGTAAGGCTTGGGAATCTCTTATTAAATCCGGCGCCTTTGATGATATGGGCGATCGGTCGGATTTGCTATTCAATCTGGACTCTATCACGGCATTTGCCTCTAAGCTTCAAAAAGAAGCTGCCAGTGGCCAGACTAATTTGTTCGGCATGTTGGGTGATGATGCGGCAAGCATTCAGTCGATACTTAATCTACAGAAAGCGCCAGTAAAGCATGATGATAAAGAACGTCTGATGTGGGAGCGGGAACTGCTGGGGCTGTATATTTCGGCGCACCCGCTTGATAGATACGAGACTTATCTAAGCGAGCAAACTCAGCCATTGACGCAATTAGTTCCTGAGTACGATAGTCGAATGATGACAGTCGGGGGAATTATTAGCACTGTCCGTACAATTGTCACAAAAAGCGGTTCGAAGATGGCGTTTGTGGGAATTGAGGACAAGTTTGGTGAGGGCGAGATAATCGTCTTTCCAAATCTGTATGAAAAAGTTGGCGCTAAGTTGCTTCAGGACACAGTAATCCGAGTTTCTGGCAAAAACTCAGCGCGAGATCGTGATGGAAATTTGGGTAGTGAAAGTAAGCTTATTGCTGACGACATTATCGCGATTACAGATAACGATATTAACGGTTATGAGTCAACTGGTCGTAAGATGGACGCTCCAAAAGTCAGCTCTGCGGTTAAGAAAGAGCGCCGTGAAGCTTATCGTAATCAGAAAAATGGAGCTTCTCCGAAGTCTGCCGTAAAGAATGACGCCGCCAAATCGCAGCCAAAGACTCAATCGATGCCAATTAATGTTGCTCCAGAAATTACTACTTCCAAGTTGTTTGTGTATATTAAAGACCCGAATGACCATTCGCGGTTAGTGAAAATGAAGTCTGTTTGCGGTGATTATGCCGGCACGACTGACGTGGTTTTGGTTCTGGGTGAGAAGGAAAAATCAGCCATGCGCCTGCCGTTTAAGGTGGATGCTAATGACAATTTATTAAGCCAATTAAAAAACACTCTGGGTGAAGAGTGTGTAGTTCTAAAGTGATAGTTAGCCCGCTGACAGAGGCCTCAGCCGGAGCTGGTTGCTCTACGGCGGGCTAACTGTCAGCGGGACTTATGCCCCTCTTAGGAAAACTGTCTCTTTCGTTCTCTCTTGTAGCCTGCGATATCACAGACTACCCACGAAAAAATGCATACAACAAGAGCTAATGTTGCTCCCGTTGACGACATTGAAGAGGGCGCCGCTACTTTTACCATGTGTAGAATATATTCCAACAGGAGTGTAATGACAGATACTGCTGTCAGAATAGTATATCTACGGCCACTTAGTTTACCAGAGTGCAGGTATGACCAGATTGTCACATAAAATATCGCAACGGTAGTGAATATTGCAATGATGTTAGAATACATCATAAATCCTTCCAAGTAGGGACTACTTTCTCCGGGGGATTCCGAAGAAAGCTTTTATAAATATAACACATATGCTTAATAAAGTCAATAAGGTAAGCTGGACTCGGTATAAGAGGTGACTATTTTAATCTGGGGAAAACTAGTCCGAACAGCGCAATTCCCGTTGCTACCGACACGTTAAAAGATTCTTTTTGACCAAACATTGGAATTTCCACGGTAAATTCACAACCATCCAGAAGTTCTGGCGTAATTCCGTGAACTTCCTCGCCGAGCAGCAGTGCGAATTTTTTAGGTGGCTGAAATTCTGATAGCATTACGCTGTCTTTTGACTGCTCCAGCGCAACAATTGGCAGGTTTTCTGTTTGCTCATTTTCCTTAATCCAGTCATTGATATCCTCGTAAAACTCAAATGGCACCAAGCTTTCCGCGCCTAAGGCTGTTTTATGAATTTGGCTGGTGATTTTTTCGCGAATGTGCGGCAGGCGAGGGTCTTCAGATCTAATTTCTCCATCAACAAGCGCGCAACTAGGCGCCTCGCCGCATAAGCTCAAATCCGGATACGGTGTGTAGCCACTAAGAATAATCTTTTTTACGCCAAATCCCTCGGCCGTGCGGAAAATTGCCCCAACGTTATGCGTTGAGCGAATATTGTGAACCAACAGCGTGATTTCTGGGTGCATATGACTATTATATCACTCGTCAAAACGTAAGCTTTTTGCTATAATTCTCGTATGGATGAAGATAAAATTCAGGCGCGCCGCCGTGAGCAGGATGAGGAAGCAACTCGTCGCCGAGCGTCAATTTTAGGACTTCAATATCTGGATGGGCGAGAATTTGAGAACACTCTGCCTCTACTTAAAGATGTTTTGACAATTGAAGAAATGTATAAGGGTCGGCTGGTACCGTTGGCGTTTAATGAAGAAGACCAGTCTTATCGGTTTGGTGTTACTTCGCAGACGTCTGAGTCGTTAATGAAGCAGATGCGAGATCAATATACGGAGAGCGGCAAGCGAATTTTCTTCTTTCTTATTTCCGGTTCGGCGTTTCGGTCGATTATGCTCAGGTTTGATCCACCAAAGAGAGTTATTTACGATAATATCGAGATTGCCAAAGACGGCGACAGTGATACGTTGGCGCAGGTTACTCAGACTTTAGCGTCTGTGGGCACAAATGACGTGTTCAATTATTTGGTTGATCAGGCGGATTTGCTGGGTGCGTCGGATATTCATATTGAAAACCAGCGTGAGTCAATTCGAATTCGGATGCGTGTTGATGGAGCGCTGCACACTGTGGCGGAGCTGAGTCGAGATCGTTATCGGGTGATTATGGCGACATTAGCATCGCGTGCGAATATTTCTACTGCCTCCAGAGAGCCGCAGTCAGGTCATATGCAACAGGAAATTCATCGAGACGGAGTGTCTCATGTGCTAAATTTGCGCGTGGAGGCGGTGGCGACGGTTTATGGATTAGATATTGTTCTGCGTCTATTTAACTTTGACGAATCAATGCTTAACCTGGATCTTTTAAGTATCTCAAAGAAAGAACGTGAGCAGATTGATGAAGTCATTTCGCATCCGCGTGGCATGTTGTTGATGGTTGGTCCGACTGGCTCAGGAAAATCGACGACATTGTATAGCATTTTGAATGCTTTAAATACGCCAGATAGAAAGATTATTACGCTGGAAGACCCGGTGGAAAATACAATTCCGGGAATTACACAGATTCCAATTGATACAACAACTGGCCAAAGGTTCGCTGATGGGTTGCGTAGTGTTTTGCGCCTTGATCCAGATGTGGTGATGGTCGGTGAGATTCGCGACAACGAGACTGCTAAGACGGCGATTCAGGCGTCGATCACTGGACACTTGGTATTGTCTAGCTTTCATGCCAACTCTACTGCGGCGGCGTTTAGTCGGATGATTGATATGATTGGGCAGAATCCAATTTTTAGCTCGGCGGTACGGCTGGTGATTGCGCAGCGGCTGGTCAGGAGATTATGGGACGAGAGTAAGGAAGAATATGAGCCAGACGAGGCGACGCGCAAGTGGGTCAAGGAAGTTCTTAAGGATTTGCCAGAGGGTGTTGATTGTCCAAATTTGGATACGTTCAAGCTGTGGCGAGCTGTGCCGACTGATGACGTGCCATTTGGCTATAAGGGGCGTATTCCGGTGATGGAGCAGCTGGTGGTGAGTGAGAATATCCAGAAGTTTCTGCGTGGCGATGTTAACGACGTGCATGCGGGCGCAATCGAGGAAGCTGCGAAGAAGGATGGTATGGTGACGCTACTGCAGGCTGGAGTCTTGGCGGCTCTTCGTGGCGAAACGACGCTAGAAGAAGTTAACAGGGTAATATAATTGACTTTATATCTATAAGCTGATATAGTATTAGTTTATGAGTGAAAGACAACAGCCTGGTTATGTTGTTGGAGATAAACTGCCTCAGGCAGAAGATCCTAATAAAAACTACATAAGTCAAATTATAAATGATGTAAAGTCTATTATTAAGCATGTACCGTTTCTTGTTGAAGGTGAGGAGAAGCGTGGTGAATGTCAAGAGGCTTATAAGGAGGTTCTTAAGTTATTTCGACAAATTGAGGAAGAGTATAACAAGCTTCCAGACTATATAGAGATAAACTTTGATATAGAGGAAGTCAAAGAATCGTTAAGAATTATATTTAATGGAACATACGAGAAATTTATAAGGGAAAATCTTAGTGTAGTTTTTCCCAAAAAGCTGGCGAAAGTGAATATTCCAGAATTTTGCCAAGCTGAAGAGTATGCGATTCCCGACGTAATACGATGGCAGTATGCTAATGAAATAATTAGTCCTGAACTTGCAGATAGTGAATATATGCGCTTTATCGCAGAGGCAAGGAAGGCTGTGACTGATAGTCTTACTAAGGATGGGGCTTTTGGTTTACCTGATGATTTTACAATTACTAGACCTGAATATATCCCAGGTAATGATGACAAGATGAAGTTCAGTAGTTTCCTGGAAGACTTTAAGTGTCGGAAACTTAAGGAGGTTGAAGATAAGGAATGTAATGGCATCAATCCTGAGGATGATTTAAAATTTGCCAAAAGTGTTCTTAAGTTTATAAAATCCATAAAATTGCCAAGCGAAGAGGAGCTAGCCAAGCAGTATAAAGAAGCGACAGTTAAGGAAAACAGTCCAGCGGTTCGTAGTCTTGCTGAGTCTATGGCTAAAGAACGTCTGAGAGAGGCTCTAGACGACGCGCTGAGGGTGCTTTCGGAGAAATTGAATGGCTATGAAGTGGCGCCTGAAATTGCGGGTGAATCTTTGAGGAAAGCCACCAAGAAGAAAAGGTCAAATAAACCGAAGTCGAGAGCTGAAGAAGACTCTCGGCCGGTAGAGATTGGATTGAAGGCGGGAGATGCTGTGATACTTGATAGCGAGACATTTCCGTGGCTTAAAGAAGATTCTATTGTGGATGTACTGCATGTTGAGTGTGGTGGTGACGGTACTGTGGTCGCAGTAATTGACGCGCGCACTGAAGAGGCTAAAAAGATTGAACATAAAATGACTGGATACGAAAACGACGAGAAGAAGCGGGACATTCTACCTATTATTAAGGACAAATTAACTATGGCTGCTAAATATGTAGCAACTTCAGAAGATAAGTCTGTCGGTTTGCCAGTTGGCTTAAATAACAGATTAAAAGAGCTTTATCCGTTTATAATTTACGCCTGGAAAGACCAAACGCATAACGCCAAGAGGGTTTATGTGTCAAAAGTCAGCGTTGAAGATATGCCCGATGAAAGTGAGACTAAAAAATCTCTTCAGAAAGCTGGAGTGACTGAAATAGTTTTATTCTTAGGAGCTTGCGACAAACAGAACCAGGAGCCGTTAGTGGCTCTGTTTATAGATGGAAACTCTCGTGATGCGGCTAAGTACGGTGCTGGTGCTTAGGCTTATCTAATGACATTCGCAACAGCTTCAACAACACCCTCATCAAATGCAGTTGGAACGACTTTGTCGACGGTTGGATTTTCGACCAGGTTAGCTAGCGCTTCAGCAGCCGCCAATTTGTGCTGATCGGTGATTTTTTTCACTCCGTGATCGAGTGCTCCGCGGAAGATGCCAGGGAAGGCTAGGGAGTTGTTGACTTGGTTTGGGAAATCGCTGCGGCCAGTGGCGATGATTGCTACGCCTGCTTCTTTGGCAACATCTGGCATGATTTCTGGGACTGGGTTTGCTAGGGCAAAGACAATTGGATCTTTCGCCATTTTCTGAACTAATTCAGGAGTTAGCAGGCCAGCTCGCGACACACCGATGAACACGTCAGCGTCAGTGATTGCATCGTCAATTGAGCCGTCTTGCGAATCATCTACGTATTCTAAAAGCGCAGTTTTTTCCGCATTCAAATCTGTGCGAGACGCGCCAACGATGCCGCGGCTGTCCACTGCCACGATGTTCCGCACGCCGTATAGGTGCAGCAATTTAATAATCGCCGTGCCAGCCGCCCCAGCACCAATGACTACGATTTTACAGTCTGTCAGGCTTCGTTCAGTTAGTTTCGCGGCGTTGATTAGCCCCGCCAACACCACGACCGCCGTGCCATGCTGGTCATCGTGAAAAACAGGAATGTCCAACTCAGCCTTCAGACGCTCTTCAATCTCAAAACACTTTGGTGCAGCGATATCCTCCAAGTTGATGGCTCCAAAGCTCGGCGCAATTGCCTTAATTGTGGCGATAATTTCTTCCGTGTCGTGAACGTCCAGCACAACTGGCACAGCGTCAACATCAGCAAAATGCTTGAACAGCAGCGCCTTGCCTTCCATGACTGGCATGGCGGCTTTTGGTCCCAAATCGCCCAAGCCTAAAATTGCTGAACCGTCAGAAATGACGCCAACTAAATTATTAGTCCAGGTGTACTTAGGCAAATCGGCTGGATTTTCGGCGATTGCTTGGCTGACTGCGCCAACACCTGGGCTGTAATAGGCGCTTAATTTGTCTCGGTCCAACTCCTCCTGGTCGCGCAAATTGGTGGTAATTTTACCCTTATATTTTTCGTGTAATTCAAGTGCTAATTTGTTGTAATCCATATCTATATTATACTCCAATTTTATACAATTGATATTTCTATGTATTTGTGTTATTATCGTAGGTAATTGTACGAGAGTTAAATATTCGAGTCTTATTTGGTGTGGAGCCGCAGAGGTACAACTGCGTGGCCCGTCAAAGTGAGTTCGAAAGATAGGAAATATTATGAGTTTTGAGTTAATCAACAAAGTCAATCAAGCACAGAAAAAGCAAGCAGTTGTTGACGCCCGTAGCGGTGACACCGTTCGTGTATATCAAAAGATTAAAGAAGGTAACAAAGAGCGTATCCAGATGTTTGAAGGTGTGGTTATTCGCACTGACAACAAAGGCTCGCACACCTCACGCATCACCGTTCGTAAGATTGCGTCAGGTGTCGGCGTGGAAAAATCATTCTTGCTGCACAGCCCACTGATTGAGAAAGTGGAAATTGTTCGCCGTGCTAAGGTCCGCCGTAAGTTCCTCAGCTTCCTACGTAAGCGTTCTGGTAAGTCAGCTCGCTTGACTGCCAAAAGCTTTGACCGTGTGGCTGTCAATAACGTGCACGACGCCAAGGCTGAAGCAGAAGCTGAACGCTTGAAAGAGGAGGCTGCACAAGCTGCCGCTGCCAAGCAAGCCGAAAAAGACGCTGCTCAGGCAGAACTTGACGCCAAGGCTGCTGAAGTAGAAGCACGTCACAAAGACGCATAGTTTATATAAACGAATTGCTAAAACCGTCTCTTTATCAGAGGCGGTTTTTTATCGTGATATAATTTTAATATGGCAATATTCCACTACATTTCTGTTTTCGTGCCAATAGCTTTGTCGGTGATAGTTCCTTACGTGTTGAGAAAAAATGGCTTTAATGTTGAGAAAAAATATCGCTGGCTACTTTACGTAGCGTGTTTGTTATTTTTTATTTCCTGGTATTTGCCATCGCCGTTAATTGACGGGCAGGACACTAGTTTTACGACGCACTTTGTGGGTGGTGGGCTATTTACGGGGCTATTATGGGCGTATTTGGTTTCGTCGATGAAATGGCGGTCGCACTGGCTGGTAATGGCGTTTTCGCTGTTTGCTCTCGTGTCGGCGCTTGGTTGCATCAATGAACTGGCGGAATTATGTATGGTCAAAGTTGGTTTGGCGCGCATCACGCTGGATGATACTAATTGGGATATTTTGGCAAATACGCTGGGAGCGGCGGCGGTGTGGATTGGCTGGGCGCTCGTAAATTTGGCGGCAAAAAGGGTCGGCGCTAGGCATGATTCTCGGCATTGATGAAGTTGGGCGTGGGTCATGGGCGGGCCCCCTGGTGGTGGGCGCAGTGATTTTGGGTGGTGCTGAGATTGAAGGGTTAAACGACAGTAAAAAATTGACTAAAAAACGCCGCGAGGTTTTGGACATGGTGATTCGTGAACAAGCGGCTGCGTGGGCATTAGGCTGGGTAAGCGCCGGGGAGCTTGACGACGTTGGTATGAGCCAAGCTCTGCGATTAGCGACGCGGCGAGTGGTGACGAAAATTCAGGCACAGTGTAAAGAGAAGAATTTGGCATTTGATGAAATCATCATTGACGGGACAGTCAATTTTCTGGCAGATACAGCACTGGGTCGATACGTGACGGTGATGGCCAAGGCTGATGGTTTGATTCCCAGCGTTTCGGCGGCGTCGATTATCGCAAAGGTTGCGCGTGATAAATTTATGGCCGAGCAAGATACAGTCTATCCAGGGTATGGCTTCGCGTCAAATGCCGGCTATGGCGTGGCGAAGCACCGGGCGGCAATTGAGCGGCTGGGCGTGACGCTGCTACATCGGCTAAGTTTTGCGCCGCTGCAGAAGTATGCGGATAGCGTGGAGTCACGGACTCTCCACCAGAAAAAGTCAAGTGTTCTACCGAATGAGTCGTATGTTGAATATCCTCGGAAAATAATTCGGGACCCACGTAAAGTTGCCCAAATTTTTTCCGAGGATATCACTCCAATTGATCCTGTAGATGCTGAAGATGCTGCGCGAATCGACTTAGCAAATACCGCTCCAGAAACGGAAAAATTAGTAACAACCCGCCAGATTGGGGATAGAGGTGAGCAGGCGGTGGCGGATTGGCTGACGGCGGATGGCCATGAGATTATTGCCCGCAACTGGCGGACGCGGTACTGCGAAATTGATATTGTTAGTAAAAAAGATAATGTTTTATATTTTACAGAGGTCAAATATCGGAAAAATGACAATTTCGGCGATGGCTTGGCGGCAATTACAAATAAAAAACAGCAACAAATGCGTTTTTCTGCAGAGATGTTCATTGCCAAAAATGCGCAGTATGAAAGCTGCGATATGCAAATGTTGGCAATTTCTGTTGATGGAATTCCGCCCGTAGTTGAAGAGTGTGTAGTACTAGATTAGGGTATAAAAAATAGCCCCGGATGGGGTTTGATAGCAATTTCAAGAAAAAGTGACAAACAGCTACTAAAATACCGCTAAAGCGCAGTTTGCCACTTTTTCTCCCTCACCCAAGATGATAGAATTCCAATGAGATTCCTAGGCTGGGGCGGTATGGGGTGTTGCACGCCCCTTTGCCAAGCGTCGCCTCGATGTCATCAAGGCGATCGCCTAGCTTGCTGCGCGCGAACCTCCACCGAATGTCTTGCAATTCACGGAACGATTGCTCGAGGAAGTGGCGCTTTGTGGAGTCTTTGAGCATCTCCTCAAAGATCTCCACTACGGAAGTAACAGACTGTCGCAAGGCGTCATTCAGTAGGTAGTAGTAATATTTTTGTAATTTACCTATGTCGTGCACGCCTGCTTCGCGAGCGTTTACCCAAAGGAAATGGTCAAAATCTTGTGAGGCGTACTCACACGCCTTCACTACATCTTTCACCCAAGGCCCATCATTGAGCCTTTTCCTTTGGCCAGCGTCAGTGATCGCAAGGATAGTAAAAAATGCCCGGTAAAGCTCTTCTGCCTTTTCCGGCTGCTTGTAGTGATCTCCTACCGCCTTGGCAAACTCCCACACCTCACTCAGGGATTCAAACGCCCTACCTGAGAGGCTTGCCTCATAAGCCTTATAGGGCTTCCCGTAAAACACTCCCTCAATCACGTAGGTCTCATCCAATTTGATACGACCAAGAGGGGCGTCGATAGAACTGACATTGATCATGATATTTCCCGTCTTCTCGCCCCCATGGAGGGTTAAGTGGCAATTTACCACAAGACGAGATTTTATTCCTCTTCTTAAAATCTGCAAAAGGAGTGAAAACTCGCCTCGTGTGTAGCTGTTTGTCAAAGTACGCTTTCGGATAAGGATTTACTCAACTTATCAACAAAAGCTGATATATATATCACTAATAGAACAAAATGTCAAGCGATTTTGTCAAAAATGTGGTGTAATATATCACAGTGTTGTTTGCAAAGCAGAGAGCACACTTGTCTTATCTCGCTCAATCAACTCAACCCGTGCTTTAATTTCTGTAATTCCCAGCTCAATGGTTCTGGCGAGGGCTGGAATATTTTCCATCGGTTCAAAGAACTGTCGGAAATCGTTAAGCTCGTCGTTGGTCATTAGAGCCGTGGCTGCATAGCGAATAAAATCGTCGTAGCTTTTATCATCGCCAAATTTCTCTTCGACCCACGCCCAATTTTCCTTCAGCCAATTCCAAGCAATCTGGCGGCTTTCTCTGGTGCGAATTAGATAGACAAACCAACGGCTGGCATCTTGTGGGCGAATAATGTTGGCATCTTTAAGATTCTCAAGAATCTTTTTGGCGGTTTCTGTGTTTTGTGTGGAGGTAAGACCTACGGCAATGTCATCCTGTAGGTCATTTGATGGCGTATCTTTATATATCGTAAAGAGATTGTCTATCATTTCTGGAGTCTCAAAATGTCGAACATTGGCACTAATAATCAGAGAGCGAATTTCTGTTGGTAATTTTTCTAGTTCATGATTATCAAACCGTTTTTTAGCCTCATCCAAAATTTCTTGATTTTCACTATAAATCATTAAGCCTAAGGCTGTGATGCGCCGTTCGCGGTCGTCGTCGGACTCGCCAGCTTTTTCGTCCCAGCCTAATTCCTCGAATGTGGCGCGCCCAAAATCGCCAGATATTTGCTTTAGACGATTGCGGGCAATATCGTCATCGTCAACAAATTTTCGTAATTCCGCTAGGGCTCGAGCTGCCATATTGAAAACTTTTTCATTAGTTTCGGTTTTTAGGGATAGCGCTAACGGAAGAAGCCAGGCTGAACTTTCAAATCCGGCGCGAGCCAGTATGGTGGTGTCTTGTAGAATGCAAATCTTATCTAAAGTCGGTAAGGCACGGATGTTTTTCAGAAGATTGTTACGAGTTGATTCGTCATATTTAGTGACAAAATGAGCGCTTAAGCCACAGTTTAACTGCAATGGTTTTTTGGTGGAAACGGTTATTTCTTCTTGATCTAGAATTTTTACGTCTAGTGGCTGATTGGCGAAAAGTGGAATCGGCCACAATGCGTCGGATGGCTGATGATCGCCGATGAAAAAGCGCTGTTGGTGGAGGGCGGTGGCGGGTTGCTCAGCGGAATTGTCCTGCTCAACCTGCACAATCGGTAGTCCTGGTTGGGAAATCCAGGTATTCATCAGTTCGACAATTGGCTGGCCGCTAGCAGTTTCTAGCTCCCGCCATAAATCATCGCCAACAGTGTTTTGGTAAGCGAATTTTTCAAAATATGACTTTAGCCCTGCACGGAACGCCTCTTCGCCGATTAGCCGCCGTACCATCACCAGCAGACGCCCGCCCTTGGCATAGACAATTGCTGGGTCAAACAAAGTACTGATTTCGTCCGGATGGTTAACGTCAGCCTGCACTGACTGCACGCCGTCCAAACTGTCTCGCCGAAGCGCTGCTGTTACTTCATTTGTCGCAAAATCTTCCCACATCCGCCACTCAGGGTGCAGTGCGTCGACTGCCACATATTCCATCATATTGGCGAAGCTCTCGTTTAGCCACAGGTCATTCCACCACTGCATGGTCACCAAATTGCCAAACCACTGGTGGCTGAGTTCGTGAGCGATGACAGTGGCGATGAAGCGTTTGGACGACTCCGGTGTTAATTTCGGGTCAGCCAGCAGACAGCTTTCGCGGTAGGTGATTAATCCCCAGTTTTCCATGGCACCTGACGAGAAATCAGGTAGTGCCACGTGGTCGGATTTTGGTAGCGGATACGGCACGCCAAAATAGTCATCATAAAAATTAATGGATCGCGTGGCGATGTCCAGTGCAAAATCCAGCGTTTTTTCGCTCTGAGCTGGCGTCGCCCAAACATTGACCTCAACGCCAGAGGTGGTGCGAGCGGTCTTTTTGTGTAGCTCACCGACGACAAAAGCGAGTAAATAACTACTCATTCGCGGCGTGGTAGCAAAGGCGGTTGTCAGCGCGCCACCCTTTTCAGATGATTCAGTGATGGGCATATTACCAAGGACGGTCAAGTCCGGCGCAGTTTTCAGTGTTACGTCATAGGTCGCTTTGGCGGCTGGTTCATCAACACACGGGAATACTTCTCGGGCGTGGTGTGATTCAAATTGGGTGGCAAACAGCTGTTTTTTAACGCCATCGTGTGTGAAATAACACGGGTACAGTCCATGCATGGAATCGGTGATAGTTCCGGAAAAATCAATGGAGATGGTATGCTTACCGGCGTCCAAATCTGATTGCGATAAGCGCAGTTCATCAAACTCTCCGTGAGAAAATTCAGCTGGCTGGTCGTCAATTAGCACTGAGTGAATAGTCAAATCTTTGGCGTGTAGCGAAATTGAATTGCCGGTTGATTCGCCAGAAATGACAACTTTGCCAGAAAAGGCTTTCTCTTCGGCGCGAGTCAAATCGATGGTTAATGTGTAGTGGTTTGGTATGAATGTGTCGAGTAGGCGTGGAACTTTAGTCATGGTTTTATTATAATACAGCCATGAGGGTGAATAAAATATGGCGTCGACAAGTGATAGCCATATCAATAGTGGCGGTGGCCGGTGCGGGAGTTTGGGCTTCACAAATTGCTCAACCAGAAACTCAGACGATAAAAACATCAACGCAACGAGAATTATTTGGCGATTCAAACGCAAAGGCGGAGTTGGGAAAATTGGAAGTCAAGGGGCGTGCGCCAAAAACTGGCTATACGCGTAAGCAGTTTGGCAATGGCTGGGGTAAAATTAATGGCTGTTCGGTCCGCGAGGTGATTTTAGCCCGGGATTTAACGGATGAGAAGATTGATGAAAAATGTCGAGTTTTATCAGGCATACTTAACGACACTTATACGGGGCAGACGATTCATTTTCAGCGTGGTGAGAAATCGAGTTCTAAAGTGCAGATTGACCATGTGGTGGCATTGAGTGACGCTTGGCAGAAAGGTGCGCAACAATTGTCAGCGGAGGAGCGGGAAAAGTTAGCGAACGACCCGCTGAATCTGTTGGCTGTCGACGGCCCAGCCAACCAAGCCAAGGGTGATGGTGATACAGCAACTTGGCTACCGAGTAATAAGCCGTTTCGTTGTCAATATGTAGCGCGCCAGATAGCGGTAAAGCGACGGTATCGATTATGGGTGACAGAAGCAGAAAAAAGCGCAATGTCGAGTATTTTGGAAAAGTGTACTGAAGTAAATTGACAAAACATATTTTTTATGTTAAAGTTTCAGAGTGAATCCTGAAGTAAATTTAACCAAGTTGTCTGTAAATGATGACATAGCATTAGATCGTGCTGTTTCGGCTTATCTTGAGTTTATATTAGGATGCTCTTCTGTAGGAGATTGCCCAAAGAAAGAACTAGCGTCTTATGTGGCAGGCATGGGCGCCTACTACTGTAGCGATTTTTTTCTATTGATGTTCCGGGCAAGGAATCATCATCTGGACTTGTGACTGCCTGTTTCGATGGAGATAAGATCACGGTAGAAGATCTTTTTGTCAAAGAAGAGATGCGTAAACATGGAATTGGACGAATGGCAATTGAGGATTTGGGTAGTGAATTTCCAATCGCGCGCGTTATGGAACTGGAATCTCTGCGATCTGCTGAGGAGTTTTACCAACAAATCGGCTTTGAGTGCGTAGCTCCAGCTACTAATGGACGTTTGTCCTTATGGCGGAAGAAATTAAATTGACAAAATGAAAAATTTTTAATACAATGAGAAAGTACTCATCCGGCCGGCAGGTCGGAGTTTTTCGTTTATGGAAGTTTGAAGCGGAAAAGGATATAATTATATAAAAGAAGGAGAGTAAATATGGAAGAT
>CALIXB010000009.1 GCA_938046775.1 uncultured Candidatus Saccharibacteria bacterium
CGGCGGCGCGGCTGTCCACCCGCTATCTGCCCGATCGCTTTTTACCTGACAAGGCAGTGGATTTGCTGGATGAAGCGACCAGCGCCCTGAAGATGCAGCTGGAGAGCGTGCCGATTGCTCTCGATCGGCTGAATAACCGCCGCTTGCAGCTGGAGATTGAAGAAGCCGCGCTGAAAAAAGACAAATCCGACCACGCCAAGGCTCGAAAAGAGGAAATCAATCAACAAATCGCCGACCTTCGGGCTCAGGCCGAAGTGATTGACAATAAATGGCAGCACGAAAAAGACATTCTCCAGACTGTTAACACCGCTACCGAAAAAATGGATAGTCTGCGATCACAATTGGAAATCGCCGAGCGCGACGCGGATCTCGCCACCGCTAGCCGCATCAAATACGGCGACCTACCAGAGCTGGAGAAAAAGCTGGCCGCCGCTCGCCAGGAACTGGCCGCCATTCCGCCAGCCGACCGGCTGCTGCGTGAGGAAGTTACCCCTGACGACATCGCCAGCGTGGTGGCACGCTGGACGGGTATCCCGGTGGAGCGACTGATGGAGACCGAATCCAGCAAATTGACCAAATTGGAAGAATCGATCAGCCGCCAAGTCATCGGACAAGACCGCGCTGTAACAGCCGTAGCAAGCGCCATTCGTAGGTCACGCGCTGGACTCGGCGACGTTAATCGACCGATTGGCTCATTCCTATTCCTCGGCCCTACTGGCGTGGGAAAAACAGAGGTAGCCCGCAGCCTGTGCCGCGAATTATTTGACGACGAACATGCCATGATTCGAATTGACATGAGTGAATATATGGAGCGACACGCCGTAGCCCGCTTGATCGGTTCGCCTCCAGGATATGTCGGCTACGATCAAGGCGGTCAACTCACCGAAGCGGTTCGCCGCCGCCCCTACAGCGTGGTACTGTTTGACGAAATCGAAAAAGCACACCCCGACGTATTTAATGTACTATTGCAAGTTTTGGACGACGGTCGATTGACAGACGGACAAGGACGAACGATTGACTTTAGCAACACCATTATCATCATGACCAGCAACGTCGGATCGCAAATGATTATGGACTACACGGGCGACGACATTAGCTCGCTCGACAATCAAATTTTAGAAACGCTTCGTGGCCATTTCCGCCCAGAATTCTTAAACCGAATTGACGACATCGTGATTTTTGACCGAATTCATCCTGAATTGATGCGTGCAATTGTTGATGTGCAATTAGAAAAAGTTGTCCACCAAGTTAAGGATAGTCGCGACATAACGCTGAATTTTGACAATAGCGTTCGTGACATGTTGGCGCGAGACGGCTACGACCCAAGTTTCGGCGCTCGGCCACTTAAGCGTTTGATTCAAAAACGCGTGCTTGACCCTTTGGCACTCGAACTGATCGACGGGCGAATTCACGACGGAGATACAGTAAAAGTTGCTGCCGTGGATGATCGAATTGCCTTCACGAATATCGTATAATAGATATATGAACCAAATTCGCAGCGAGCACTTGGAAAATCATACCAACAAAACCTATCAAGAGCGGATGAGCCAAACAGTGTCGTCCAAATTCGGAGCCATCGAAAAACACCTTGGTGAAAACGTCAAATTGCTTGATTTCGGTTCTGGTTTCTCGCCAGAATTCATCAAACAAGTGACGCAAGCAGGAACTCACTACGTAGCCTATGATGTTTCACAAATTGTTCAATCTCAACTTCAAGAAAATAACATTGATTTTATTACTAAAGAACAACTTGAAAACGCCGAAGATGAATTCGACATTATCTACATGTCGAGTGTATTTCACGAATTGATGAGCTATCTATCTCGACCTGAGCGCACTAAAACGCTCGCAATGCTAGATAGAGCACTCAAACCCGACGGCACCATTATCATCCGTGATTGGGGTCCCGGCGAGACGTCAAGCCTAGTCATGTCTATAGAAGTAGCATCCGAAGATGTCAACGATGAAGTTTACACATGGATCAAAGCGCTTGTTAAAAATTCAGTGATTAGCATACCTACTATCGTTTGCGACGACAATGATAATCCTATCGTTCCGTACATCTACAAGGCAAATAGCCAAACTATTTATGAAATCATGTTTCACGCGGTTTGGGGATTAGATTCACTTGAACGCGAATCAAAAGAATCGTACGTTATCGTGGACCACCTTATTCACAAATGGATTTGCGCGCCACACGGTTACAAAATAACACAGTCGCAGAATGAATTCGATGAAACCTATTTGCCACATTTACAAAAATACTTCAAAATCGATAATATTCCATGGCCAACAAAGGTTATTTACGAACTAAAAAAAGATATCGTAAATAACATACCAGCAAACTTTATAGCACAACTACCACAATGAATTACAACGATAAGAACTACAAACTAACCATCAAATCAGCGCTTTTAGGAGTCGGCAGAATGCTTGGTTTACCGAAATATTTCCTAATAACAATTGTCGCGACCGTCGCCTTCGCCGTGATAATTTATTTCGCAATCAACGCCAATTTTTACGGACCGCTGATGATGTCGCGTTTACCAATCCTCGATAAAATCGCACTGCTCGGTTCGATGATTATAGACATCTTCAAACAAAGTTTCACTTCACTAAATGGAGCACTGCTTATGGTAGTGTCAATTCTTCAAGGTGTATCGATCGCCGCTGTAATTTTTACAGCAAAAAAGAATAAAGTTGAGGAAAAAACCGTTACCCGCCAAGTCGGACTCAGCGGTATTGCGTCAGTTGCTGCCGCAATCGGCCTGGGCTGCGTCCCCTGTGGCACGTCCATTATTCTGCCAATTGTTGCAATATTTTTTTCAGGAGCTGCCGCAGCTACCGCCGCCAATATTGCTAGTACGATAGTTCTAATATTAGCTCTGTTGCTCAGCGTATTCTCATTATATAAATCTGGAAAAATTGTTTTTATGTACACAGAATTAGCTAAACAGGAGAAAGAGTCATGAATCATCAACAAGAACGCGGTATTGCCCCAATTTGGATAATCTTATCAATTATAGTAGCAGGGATAGTTGCGCTATTTATCTATGGCGTTATTAACCGTCCACCAAATCGCCATATTGGCGACGGCAAAGCGTGGAATGAAAAAATGTCACAAGGCTCTGCTGACGCGAAGAACGTATTTGTCGACTACACTGACTATTTCTGCTCATTCTGCGCCGAAGTTGAAGCAGCCACCAACGCCGATTTCTTCAAAAATGAGTACATTAAATCAGGCAAGGTTCGCTACGAACACCGCGTAGTTACCCTCTTAAAGGAAGTTACTAACAATACAGAAACTGGCGCTCACGCAGCATTTTGTGCCGCCGACCAGGACAAATATTGGCAATATACGCACGATATTGTTCCTCGCATTAAGCGTGATTATTTTGACAAAGGAATTGGTGTAAAAAACGTTGCCGTGCCACAAAAAATTCCAACATTACCTCTAGAATACTTCCTTACTTCTGCTAAAAATATTGGTTTAGATGAAACTAAATTCTCTGACTGTATGGCCAAAAAACCACACCAAAAAGAGATTGACGACAATACCCAAAAGGCTCTTTCTCTTGGTGTAAGTGGCTTGCCTTACATGGTTATCAATGACTATCAAACCAGTGGTTTTGGTGGCGGCGAGAATGGATTAAGGGCAATTTTGAAGGCTGGCGGCGTTAAATAATTGTCACTATTTCAGTTGACTCATAAATCCGCGTAGCTGCGACAAAGCCCGCTCGATTCTCTCTGTTGTCCAGTATTTATCCGGCGTAATGTTATCGTCGCCAGTCGATTCTTCTTTGTAGCGACCAACGATTTTACCGCTCTTGACAATCGATACATCAGGCACAAATATTCGAGGATTGCCATTTTTATCTTTTTCCAAATACGGCTCTAATTTCTTGACTAACTTCTGATAGACTTCGCTATTACTGGTGCGGGCTTCACGAATATTCAAATAATATATTTTATCAATACCCTCAGCCCGAGCTGCCCGGTCAACATATTCGCTCAAATGCTGACACCACGGACATTGCGGAAAACCCAAGAAAACCACGCCGCTGCCGCCATCAAAGATGTTAAGGACTTCTTTATCGCTGGCATAAACGAAGCGATTGTTCGCCGCCACTCGCGGATATTCTGACTTGAATTTGGCGGCGTCGGACACGATCTGAGATTGGTCTCTCGTGTTTTTTATATTACGATTATATTTTATCCAATACGACAGCCCAAACAGACCACCAATTAGTGTAACCAAGACAATGGCTAAAATTATTTTCTGTTTTCTGTTCATGGTAATTCTATAATATCGAACTGAATCATAATTTTCCATACCCCACCGCATATGAATTAGCCGAAAAGCCACCAAAGTCATAGATGCAATGATAAACATCTCTATCATGACACCAGTGAACATCGTAGAATCACCGAAATAAACTATTACAAACCCGATAAATATCGCTCCTATGCCTAAGAATGTATCGCGCCACGACATAAATGATTTTATTTTCAACGCCACAAAACAGGCTAAAAGTAAGGATACCAGCGCCATCATCACCCTTAGCTCGCTCATATCAAGCTATTCCCACCTAAACAACTTAATCGCCGCGACATAAATAACGACAACCCAAGCAGCAACGGCGCCGATCTGCGGCAGAACTTCGATGAGGCTAGCTTGCTCGGTCATAATCAGGCGGAAACCATCCACAACCGGCGTCATTGGGATAAATTGCGTTACGCCGCGCAACCATTCTGGAAAGAGGAATGCCGGAAAGAATGCTCCAGACAGAAACATCATCGGGAAAGAAATCAAATTAGATAGAGGTGCTGATTGATTCTCGTTCTTTGCCCAACCGCCGATTAATAATCCTAAGCCCACCATCATCATCGCCGAAATCACTGACATCAATGAGAACAGCAGCCAATCGCCGCGCATATTGAAGTGGAATACCGCCATGCCAACAACAACCATCATTGTCATACTGAGTAAGGAAATAATTGTGTAATGAATCGCCATGGAAATAATCAGCTGCCCTGAGGTGAACGGCGCTGCACGCAGCCGTCGGTATGAGCCGCGCTGTTTTTCAGCTGGCATTTGGTTGGCTAAACCAAAAATACCCATACTCATCAGACTAAACGCCAGCAATCCAGTAAATGTATAGTCAAACGGCTTCAATTGTTCATCGCCAATAGCTTTGCCGGTAGCCTTTAATGGCGCTTCCGGCTGACCTAAATGCCTATTTATCTCATTGGCAATCTGATTCATCACCGCG
Organism: uncultured Candidatus Saccharibacteria bacterium; assembly: GCA_938046775.1. Classification (GTDB taxonomy): domain Bacteria; phylum Patescibacteriota; class Saccharimonadia; order Saccharimonadales; family Saccharimonadaceae; genus Nanosynbacter. The sequence continues at coordinate 5,274 of CALIXB010000009.1, forward strand.
GTTAGGGCGCTACCAGTTTGCTCGGAACCTTTGGCGTACAAGACATTGATAGTGCCAGTCGGGCGAGCATCCCTGCCTTCTCCCTTTACTTTGCCAAAATCGCTTGGTAGTTCAATGATGCCATTCAGCTCTGAACGCTTCAACTTCTCGCGAGCCTCGTCCATATCCTTGACGTCTTTGATTTTAAGAATCGAGTCTTTGGCGTTATCTTTGGCACCTTTGACGAAACTTTTGGCAAATTCTGTTTGCGAATTATTGATAATCGCGATATCAAAGCTGGTCGATTGATTATTAAAAATCGAACCAAATACTAACAAGAAGATGAGCGGAAACAGGAAGGTAAAGAACAGCGACATTTTATCGCGGA
>CALIXB010000010.1 GCA_938046775.1 uncultured Candidatus Saccharibacteria bacterium
CGCGGTCGCGGCTGGACACGGTGCTGAGCCGATTTATCCAAACCCGCAATCATTTGTTTGTGGTAATGGATAATGAAACGGAACTGGGAATTATTACACTGGAAGATGTGATTGAAGAGATTTTGGATCAGGAAATTGAGGACGAATATGACGAGGAATAGGGCGTCTAGGCTCTGCTCAGTGATATACTAAAAATATAATAGTTTTTAATAATCAAATGGTGGGCAGGGGGATGATATATGTCTAGGAAAGGCTATGAAGGCGAGGGCGTTCCTGATCGCCTACAAAATAAGACTATTGAAACGATATTGCCCGACATACTTTACGTGCCGGCTGTCGATTCTTTTACAGGCATGAATGAAGTATTTTATATTGATAAAAATCAAGCTAGTGGTTTAGGTAGGCTGGTTGTCGATGGTAGGCAGGATCTAAGATTGGTCAAGTCGACCGATTCGTTGGGTGAGATGGTTGTATTAATGAAGGTGTGGGTGCAGACTGATGAGGGGGAATTAAATCAATACATTATTGCTGACTGTCGACATTACTATGGCCAATTTGAAGTTAGTGCCGATGATCCAGAAGTTGATTTTACAGATCAGGAAACGGCCTGGGGTGAGATTGACTATCGACAGCATCAGGTTGTAATTTCTGCAGTAATTGACTATGAAGATGAAGATGGAGATGGAGACAAGATAAGGGTGTGGGGCGATTCAAATCTTTATGATGCTGCGATATGTATGGCCGGGATGGTTGATGAGTTGTTTGACAGTGGTGCTAGCGCTGAAAGTGCAGAGGATCCCGAAGAGAGTGGATCTAGTCGAGCTAGGGGAAGAGTGAAGGGCTCTCAGTATAACTAGACCGGGGGATATTAAATAAAAAATAATTTATAATACTTGACTATTTACAGTACCTTGTATAACATAGTACTATGTATAGCAAAACTATAAGGAGTGTAGTATGAGAAGAATAGATATTATTAAGCGAGCCGGGCGCAACCTTCGCCAGTCGAAAGGTCGGACTATTTTAACGGCACTGGCGATTTCTGTCGGGGCGTTTACGATTGGGCTAGCGATGATGGCTGGCGAAGGTGGCCGATTGTACACTAATAACATAGTTGATTCTGCTGGCGATAAGAAGGTTATTACAGTGTATAAAAAAGCCGTTTCATCATCAGCAGAGGAGGAGGCTTTACCAGAATATAGCGACTCAAAAGATAAAAATAAAAGTAGCGAGGTAAAGGATCGTTCTTCATTGCGTAGCAAGTATTCAATGGGCGATGAGGATCTCGCAAAATTACGCAGTATTCCGCACGTAGAAAAAGTCATACCATCCTACTCTACGTCTGGAATTGTGTATGTTAAAAGTTCGGGGAATGGTAAGAAATTTACTCCAGATATAGCAGTTAAGGCGGACCGGACTCGGGCGGAATTGGCAGCTGGTAGCTTGGATGATTTTATGTTGAAGTCGGGTGAAGCTATTATTCCAGAGTCTTATGTACAAAAAATGGGCTTTGCTAGTGCTGAGTCGGCTATCGGTAAGACTATTACGTTGGGTATTCGTGGCGGATCATCGTTGAGTGCTAGTGCTTCTAAAGAGATCTCTCTAAAAATTGTAGCGGTTGATAAACAGTCAGACACAACAATCTTCTATCAGCCGGCCGTGAGGATCTCATCAGACGACGCTAAGGATATTTACGAATATAGTCATTATAAGGGGTTGTCTAACGAATACTCATTGGTGATTGTGTCTGTTGATGACGTAAAGAATGTTGACGCCGTAAAGGATGAAATCAGCAAAAGCTATACTGCATCGTCAATTCAAGATGCTCGCAAGGCGCTTCTGACAATGGTTAATGTGGCTCAGATGGCTTTGATAGGTTTTGGTGGATTGGCGCTGCTTGCTAGTGTGTTTGGCATCATTAATACTATGTATATTTCAGTTCTGGAGCGAACCAGTCAAATCGGTTTGATGAAAGCGTTGGGCACGAGTGGCCGCGATATCGGTAAGCTATTTAGATATGAAGCAGCTTGGGTTGGTTTATTGGGCGGACTAATCGGTGTTGGCTTTGCAAGCTCGATAACATTGTTTAATCCAGCAATTGCTAGTGCGCTAAAACTGGGGGCGGGTACTAATCTTCTGGTTATTAATCCAATACAAATTATTTTATTGATAGTCAGTCTAATGGTGATGGCGGTGCTGGCTGGTTGGTTGCCAAGCCGCAAAGCAACAAGGTTAGACCCAATTGAGGCGTTAAGGACAGAATAGGAGAAATATCATGATTGAACTTAAGAACGTAACGAAAATTTACGGCAAAAAGAAAAATCAATTTGTAGCGTTAAATGATGTCAGTTTGAAAATCCCAACGGGCGTTAGTGTGGCGATTCTCGGTAAATCTGGCTCAGGAAAGTCGACATTGATGCACGCAATTTCTGGACTTGACCGTCCGCAGCAGGGTCGAGTGATTATTGATGGGCAAGATATTTTGCAACTGAAGCAGAAGCAAGTTGATGAATTCCGGGCTAAAAAAATAGGGTTTATTTTCCAGAGCTTTTTCGTTCAAGGTAACGAAAGTGTTGAGGATAATGTTAGCCTGCCGCTAGAAATCGCACAGCTGCCGCAAAAAATGCGTGAAGCGAAAATCAACGAGGCTCTGATGGCGGTGGACCTGTATGAGAAGCGTAAAAGCCGCGCCAAAGATTTGTCTGGTGGTCAAAAGCAGCGTTTGGCGATTGCCAGGGCGATTGTTGGCGATCCGCAGATTATCTTTGCTGATGAGCCAACGGGTAATCTAGACAGCGAAACTGGCGCTAAGATAGAAGAGCTACTGTTTAACTATAACAAACAAAAAGGTGCGACGTTGATAGTGGTGACTCATGATGATGATTTGGCTAAAAAATGCGATTACCAAATCCGTATAAAAGACGGACAAATTGAAGGTACTAATATTCCACAAGAGGAAAGGTATGAATCCTAGTGATTATGCTGAAAGCCTAACTATTCAGCTACGTAAAGGTTTTTTGGTGTACTGCGTGCTGCTTTCCTGTGCTAAACAGGAGCAGTATGCTGGCGACATTGTTAGGCGATTAAGTGATTCAGAGTTAATGGTTGTTGAGGGCACAATTTATCCGCTGCTAAACAGACTGCAGAAGTATGGGTATTTACTGCATGAATGGCGGGAAAGTGAGCAGGGGCCGCCCAGAAAATATTACTCATTAACAGATAGTGGCTTTCAGTTAGTTGATGAGTTAAAGTATCGCATAAAAATGTTGAATAGTTCGCTTAAAGATCTTGAGAAAGGTGTGAATTAATGAAAGAGATAACTAGAATTCATCTAGCAAAAACGGCTTTTAGTATAGAAATTGAAGCTAAAAGTTTGCTAGAAAAATATCTTAATTCAATTCAAAAAAACATGCACGCTGAGCCGGAAGCTATGCGCGAAATCGAGGCGCGGATGGTTGAGATTTTGGCAGAGCGCGGCGTAATGAAAGAAGGAGTCATTAGCGTTGACGATGTTTTAGCGATTCAAAAGCAAATGGGTGAGTCGCGTGATTTTGCTGATGGAGATAGCCCAGTAGATGATGATTTGGATGGTGATGGTCCAGAGTCAAAGCCAGAAAAGCAACTAATGCGTGATACTGATAATGCTATTATCGGTGGTGTTTGTTCAGGCGTGGCGGCATATTTTAACATCAATCCGCTATGGGTGCGTCTAATTGCAATTGTCTCGCCGTTCGTAACTTTTGGTACGGCCGTATTGATTTACGTGGTGATGTGGCTATCAATGCCTCCAGCGAGGACAGCGTCAGATAAATTAAGAATGCGCGGCAAGCCAGTAACTCTGGCGGCTCTTAAAAAAGCAGCTGTTGATGGTGGCTCAGTAATAGCTAATGGGAGTAGGGATTTGGTTTCTAAGATTCTTCGCTATTCTGCCGGAATTATAATTTTCCTGATGACTCTTGGAGTAGTGATTGGGCTGATTGTAGGTGGCGCAGTTGGACTATCTGTAATTGATCTACTAAGTGGATTAAATGCACAAATATGGGCTTGGGGTCTATGGATTTCACTAGTTATTTGTGGCATTTCAGCGGCGGTTTTGGGTATGATGTTGTCGCGTAGCGTTTTTACTTGGACGATGAGTCGCGTGTCTGCACTCTCGATGATTATTGCTACCGTCGTTATATCTATGGGTATGGCCAGCTCAATCGTATTTGGCATGAAAGCTAGCTCAGAATTTATATATGAATCGCAGTACCTGACAAAGAGAATGAATGTTGAAATTCCAGATGCAGATAATGTAAAAACAATTTCCATCAACGGCGCAATGGGAAGTGTAAAACGAACCAACGCTGATAAGCTGAAAATCGAGGCCGAGTACATAGAATTACCGAACATGAAGAAGCCGGACGTCAATGTACGACGCGAGGGCGATCGATTGATAGTGTCTATTGCTGGAAAATGTCCGCGAACGATATTTTTTAGCGGCTGTCAACTGTTCTATACGCCAATTGGGCTTAAGATTTATGCGCCTGCTGGCGTAAATGTGGATAGTCCAGCTTATTATGGCGCTGATAATGTAGATCACTCTGACTCTTAAGATAAGAATTAATTTGAATGATTTTACCGCTAATGCTACACTTGAAAGATGAAAGGTAATTTTTAAGCGTGGCTTGGTGGCAAGCAATTATTCTTGGCGTGATTGAAGGAATTACGGAATTCTTGCCGATTTCTTCAACCGGACATTTGACGATTGCTGAGAAGCTGATGGGGATGAAGATCGACGATCCGAGCGTGGTGGCGTTTACGGCGGTGATCCAGATTGGTGCAATTTTGGCGGCAGTAATTTATTTCTGGAGTGATATTTGGCGCATTCTTCAAGCTTGGTGGTGTGGCCTGTGGTGGAAGCGAGCGCGCCGGAAGTTTGATTATAAATATGGCTGGGCGATTATCATTGGCTCAATTCCTATCGCTGTCGTTGGTCTTCTTTTCAAGCACGAAGTCGAGACGGTACTTCGGAGTTTATGGTTTGTGGCGATTGGACTGGTCGGCTGGAGTTTGGTAATGTGGCTGGCGGATAATCGGGCGGTAAAAAATAAGCGTAATGAAACGGAGACCAGCTGGAAAGATACGCTGATCATCGGCGTAGGGCAGTGTCTGTCGTTAATTCCAGGAATAAGCCGCTCTGGTGCGACAATTTCTGTTGGTTTGTTCCGCGGCTTTGACCGTGTTTCGGTTACGAAATTAAGCTTTTTCTTGGGTATTCCAGCTTTAATGGCGGCGGGACTATTGGAGGTCATTACCAAATATAAACACATTTCTGGTGGTGTCGGCTGGACATCGACCATTATTGCTACCGTAGTTTCCTTTGGCGTGGGTTACGTGGCGGTGTCATGGCTGCTGAAGTTTATTCAGAGCAATAATTTCCGTCCATTTATAATTTATCGATTTACGATGGGACTGTTTCTATTAATACTACTTGGTGTCGGGTTTATCTCTCACGTTTAAGCCAAAATTGGTATATAATGAGGGCATGTTAGACATCAAGTTTATTCGAGATAATGTCGATCTTGTGCAAAGGTCGGCGAACAATAAGGGCTATAAGGTCGATATTGCGACATTGTTGCAGTTGGATGACGAGCGCCGCGATTTGCAAAAACAAGTTGAGGCGCTGCGTGAACAGCGGAATACAATCTCAGCCAAGATGAAAGGCGGCCGCCCAGATCAGGGGCTGATTGACCAAGGAAAGCAGCTGAAAATTGAGCTAGCAGAGCGTGAAGGTTATCTGAAAGCTACTGAAGAAAAAATAGCCGCGATTATGAAAAACGTGCCAAATGTAACTTTTGATGACGTGCCGCTCGGTGGCGAGGAGGATAGCGTCGAGGTTAAGCGTTGGGGCGAGCAGAAAACTGGTGCCGTGGATCATCTGGACTATGCTGTTAAGCGTGGCTGGGTGGATTTTGAGCGTGGTGCAAAAGTAGCTGGTGCGAAATTTTATTACCTTAAGGGCGATCTGGCATTGTTGGAAAATGCTGTGACGCAGTTCGCTCTGGATTATGTGACGAAACAAGGCTTTACTTTTATGACCGTGCCGCACATGGTGAATATGCGCACGGCGGAAGGTGCGGGCTTTACACCAAAAGGTGAGGGCAGTAACGAATATGTGGTTGAGGGCGAGGATTTGACGCTGATCGGTACGGCAGAAATGCCGCTGACGGGTTATCACGCTGATGAGATATTGAATGAAGAAGATTTGCCGCTGCTCTACGCTGGGTATAGCCCATGCTACCGCAAGGAGGCAGGCACGTATGGCAAACACACCCGTGGATTATTCCGAGTCCACCAGTTTAATAAGCTGGAAATGTATGCGTTTTGTCTGCCAGAACAGTCGCGTGAGATTCATGAAAAAATCCTCAGCGTCGAGGAAGCTTTGTGGCAACAAATTGGTATTTCGTACCATGTGGTGAATATTGCCGCAGGAGATTTGGGCGCGCCGGCTGCCAAAAAATACGACATCGAGTACTGGTCGCCAGTTGATGAGACCTACCGCGAGCTGACGAGCTGTTCGAACTGTACGGACTATCAAGCGCGCGGTTTGAATATTCGGGTACGGCGTGCGGACGGCAGCATCGAGTCGGTTCATACCCTGAATGGTACGGCGGTTTCATTGGCGCGGTCGTTGGTGGTGATTTTGGAGAATTTCCAGAACGAAGACGGTAGTTTGACGGTGCCAGAGGTATTGCGACCGTATATGAATGGCCGTGACGTGATATAATGAAAGACATATTAGTTAGTAGGAGGAAAAATGATTAAAAATATTACTATTACTGGCGTTAAGTACGAGTTAAACGATACGACTAAGAAATATGTTGAGCGAAAAATTGGTGGTTTGGGCAAATATCTACCACGTCATTCCCGTAAAAGCGTGACCGCAGATGTAAAGATTAAGCAAATCGATAATCCTGGTGGTAATAAATACGAAGTTGAAGTTATTATCAACGTTCCAGATAAGAAAATCACTGCTAAAGATTCAACTATGAATGTGTTGGCGGCGGTGGATATTGTTGAGGCGAAGTTGAACGGCCAGCTGAGAAAGTATAAGGATGACGTATTGGCGCACGTTGGTAGTAGTCGCGGAATTTTGGCAAAGTTGAAGCGGGGCTTGGGTAGAAGATAATTATTGGCCAAAGTTTGGTATAAAGCGCTCATATTCTGGGCGCTTTTTCTTTTCAAATTGACCTAAAAACGCTATAATAAAAGAAGTTTTTGAAAATGCCTGAAAGTGAGGGAGTTTTAAGTTTTATGGCAATTACACAACAAAAGGCGCTGAGTAAGATTTTTGGCGATCCGCAGAAGAAGATTCTGAAACGACTGCGAAAACAAGTTGACGTTATCAATGGTCTAAATGGCAAATATGAAAAAATGTCAGACAAAGAGCTGCAAGGGCAGACGGCAGCGCTGAAAAAGCGTTTGGAGAAGAAAAACGTAACCTTAGATACGATTTTGCCGGATGCCTTTGCGGTGGCGCGTGAGGCGGCCAAGCGTGTCATCGGCGAGCGTCCGTATGATGTTCAGCTAATCGGCGGCATGGTCCTTCATGAGGGAAATGTGGCTGAGATGAAGACAGGTGAAGGTAAGACTTTGGTGGCGACGCTGCCGACCTATCTCAACGCGCTGGAAGGCAAGGGGGTTCATGTGGTGACCGTCAATGACTATCTGGCGCAGCGCGACGCGGGCTGGATGGGTCAGGTGTATGACTTTTTGGGCCTGACGACTGGTGTGATTATCAACGAGGCGTCATTTGTGTACGACAAAGACTATGACAATGAGCACCACGACGATCCGCGTATGCGCAAACTCCGCCCGGTCACTCGTAAGGAAGCCTACGCGGCCGACATTACCTATGGTACCAACAACGAGTTTGGTTTTGACTATCTGCGTGACAACATGGTGAACGACGTTGACTTGCTCAGGCAGCGCGAGCTGAACTTTGCCATCGTTGACGAGGTGGACTCAATTTTGATCGACGAAGCGCGGACGCCACTGATTATCTCGGCGCCAGCAGCGGAAAACCCAGATAATTACTATACCTTTGCCAAGGTTGCCAGTAAATTAGTGCCAGACGACTATGTTTTAGATGAAAAGCGCCGCAGTGTGGCCTTGACCGACGAGGGCGTAGAAAAAGTCCAAAAACTGCTGGGTATAAAAAATTTGTACACGCCGGATCACGTGCGCAGCGTTTATCATATGGACCAGGCTCTGCGAGCACAAACATTGTTCAAGCGCGACAAAGATTATGTGGTAACCAATGATGGCGAAGTGATCATCGTCGATGAACACACTGGTCGTTTGATGCAAGGACGCCGCTACAATGAGGGTTTACACCAGGCAATTGAGGCCAAAGAAGGCGTGCCCGTGCTGGAAGAAAGCATGACGCTGGCGACCATTTCGTTCCAGAATTATTTCCGTTTGTACAATAAATTGAGTGGCATGACCGGTACGGCATTCACTGAAGCTGAAGAGTTCCAACAAATTTATTCACTGGACGTCATCCAGATTCCGCCGAACAAGCCAGTGATTCGCGACGACAAAGAAGACCTGATTTTCAAGACCGAAAAGGGCAAGCTGAAGGCGGTGGCTGAAGCCATCAAAGAGTATCACAAGCAAGGCCGGCCAGTGCTGGTTGGTTCTGGTTCGATTGCTAAGAACGAGCAGATTGCCAAATATCTGGAAAAAGAAGGTATTAAGTTTGAGATTCTGAACGCTAAGAATAATGAGCGTGAAGCGGCTATCATCGAGAAGGCTGGTGAAAAGGGTGCGATTACCTTGGCGACAAACATCGCTGGGCGTGGTACCGACATTAAGCTTGGCAAGGGCGTCAAGGAATTGGGAGGCCTGGTGGTGATCGGCTCAGAACGGCACGAGTCACGCCGCATTGACAATCAGCTGCGCGGTCGTGGCGGTCGTCAGGGTGACCCGGGTGAAACCCAGTTCTATGTGTCAACCGAAGATGATTTGATGCGAATTTTCCAGGGCGAGCGCATCGCGGCGTTGATGGATCGGCTGGGGGTAGACGAAGAAACGCCGATTCAAAATCGCGCCGTGTCTAAGACGCTGGAGGCAGCCCAAAAGCGTGTCGAGGGTTACAACTTTGATACGCGCAAAAATGTTGTTCAGTACGACAACGTCATCAATCGTCACCGCCGCGTGGTGTATGTCATGCGCCGCAAGATTTTGGAAGGTGACAACATTAAGCCAGAAATTGAACGCTTGTTGAGAGCGAAAGTTAGTGAATTGACGACATTGCCAATTAAAAATAATCCAAAGTTTGTTGAAGAATTTGTGGCGACTTTCCCGGTTGATGAGGGCAAACTTTCAAAGATTGGCAAGGAAAAGAAAGATAAGTTGCGCTACGAAAAGGCGCTGAAGCTGGCAGAAGAAGCGTACGCAGCTAAAGAATCTGAGATTAGTGCTGATGATTTGCGCGGCGTTGAACGCGAGGTTTATATGGCGGTGCTGGATACATTGTGGATGCAACATTTGGAAAATATGCAACATTTGCGTGAAGGAATTCACTGGCGTAGTGTTGGCCAGCGCGATCCGTTGGTTGAATATCGCTCAGAATCTCAGAAGTTATTTGAGAGCTTGCAGGCTAATCTCCGTAATGAAGTTCTGGCGACGATATTTAACATCCATAAAGCTGATGCCGTGGTTCGTCAATCACAGGATGATGAATACGACACAGAACTGACGCGCTTGGCAGAAAATGCCGTCGAGCGTGGCGTGAACGAAATTGGTTCTGGCGAAGAAAATCGTGACGATGATTTTTCGGTGAAAAAGGGGAAGACTAGCGCGGAATCTAATCGTGCTAAAAATCAAGCGCGCAAGAAGAAAAAAGCGCAGCGCCAAAACCGCAAAAAGAATCGTAAGTAGTCAGAAAGTTAGGCGATGAAACATACAGTTGAAGAAGTTAGGCTGAAAAATGGTGCGCGTGGTCTGCTGATTGATGTCCCAGACGCTACAGTGATGAGTTTTCAGGTGCAATTTAGGGCGGGCAATCGTTACGTCCTAGATAAAAATATCTATGAAACGGCGCACATTATGGAGCATATGGCGTTTGGCGCTAATGAAAAATTCCGCTCAGAGTATAATTATGAGCAAGAATTCACTAAAAATGGCGCCTATCACAATGCTTATACGTCAGATTATTCGATGGTTTACGAGGCAATCTGCGCTGATTTTGAGTGGGATAGGATTCTGGAGCTTCAGCGGTTAGCAATTACAACGCCGCGCTTCAATGCTGATGAACTGGAGGCAGAAAAGGGCAATGTTCGTTCTGAATTAACGGGCTATCTTAATAATCATAACCGTGTGATGTGGCCACGCATCCAGCAGGCACTGGGTGAGGATATATTGACCTATAATCAGCGGTTAAAGACGATTGCTAATATTGAGCTTAAAGATATAAAAAATCACCATAAGCGTACGCACACTTTGAAGAACATGCGGTTTGTGGTGGCTGGAAAATTGACAGGGCGAAAGTCTGCTATTAAGGAGCATTTGGAGGGGTGGCAATTGGAGACTGGTGAGAGGTTTGCGATTCCGCACGATGAGCCTCGTAGAGCAAATCCGGTTCTGATTCGACGCAAAGAAGCAACAAATCTGACATTTGGCTGGTCAATGGTCGTGCCGCGTGAATTAACAGATAAAGAGGCTGATGCTATGAACGCCTTAAATCACATACTTACTGGCACGATGAGTTCAAGGATTTTTGGTTCGGCGCGTAAAAAGGGCTTGGCTTACAGTATATTTAGTGATACCTCAGTCGGTTTTTATGATTCGGCCTGGGATTTTGGCGGGCAAGTGAATATTGATACGGCGGAAAAGCTATTTGATATCATCGTCAGAGAGTTAAAGAAAGTGCTATCTGGCTCTATTTCTGCTGAAGATTTAGAAAGTGTTAAATCATACTCGCTGGGCCGTTATCAGATGGGCGCTCAGACGGTTGGCCAGATTAGTAATTTTTATGTAGGCCGGTATTTTGCTGATGATTTCGTTAGAGATTATGACGGGGTACCAGCTTCGATTTTGGCAGTCACTTCAGAGCAGATGATTGAAACGGCTCGTCAATTCTTTGCGTCAAATACATGGACGCTGGCAGCAGTCAGCTCAGAAGAAAAAGAATTGCTGACGAAGCTACACGATAAACTAAGTAAGCTTTTCTGAGCCTATTTTGCGGGTTGACTCGTGATATAATTATTCTATGAAAATTGTCATCGCTGGCTATGGGGTCGAAGGTCAATCTAATCTGTGTTATTTCCAGAAAAAGTTTCCGAGTGCCAGTTTTTTGGTGGCTGACGAGCGAGAGTCCGTCGACAATCTGCCAGATGGCGTTTCTTTTCAAGCGGGGTTTGCTGGTTTGGGCGACGCGGATTTAATCATAAGGTCTCCCAGTCTTCCGCCAGAAAAAATAAAAACCAGCGGTCAAATTTGGTCGGCGACGAATGAGTTTTTTGCAGAATGTCCAGCCACGATTATCGGCGTAACTGGGACGAAAGGTAAGGGGACGACATGCAGTCTGGTCGCTAGTATTTTGCGGGCGGCTGGGAAAACGGTACATCTGGTGGGGAATATCGGCGTGCCAGCGTTGGATGTTCTGCCCGAGATTAAAAAAAATGATGTCGTCGTTTACGAATTGTCGAGTTTTCAGTTGTGGGATCTGGAAAAGTCGCCGCATGTGGCTGCGGTGCTGATGATTGAGCCTGATCATTTGAATGTTCACACTAATTTTGATGACTATTTGGCGGCGAAGTCGAATATTGCCAGATTCCAGACCTCAGATGACTATTTAATTTATAACTCTAAAAATGAGTTTAGCTCATCAATCGCTAGCGTTAGTTTGGCGCAGAAAAAAGAATATCCGTTCGCTCTTTCGGGCGATATAATTTCGGCAATTCGCCTGCCAGGAAAGCATAATATCGATAATGCCTGTGCCGCAATTTTGGCAGCACGTGCGACTATTCCTGGTCTTTCTGATAATGACATAAAAGCTGGGCTGAGCAATTTTACGGGTTTGCCGCATCGCTTAAAGTTTGTTGCTGAGAAAAATGGCGTGAAATATTATGACGACAGCATTTCGACTACGCCTGGAAGTGCCGTTGCTGCACTAAAATCTTTCGCCGAGCCAAAGGTTCTGATTTTGGGTGGATCTGACAAGGGGACGGATTATAGAGAGTTGGCTAGTGAAATTGCCGCTCAGCAAATGCGAGCGGTGATTATTAACGGTGAAAATGCCAATGAAATCGCCAAGGTTTTAAATGAGGAAAAAGTTTCTTGCCGAGTTGTATGCTTAAAAATGGCAATGATGTCAGAGGTGGTTGAGACGGCAAAAAGCCAAGCTCAGCCTGGCGACGTGGTAATTCTCAGTCCAGCCGCCGCTAGTTTTGACATGTTTAAGAGCTATAATGACCGCGGCGAGCAGTTCGTGGCAGCGGTAGAAAGGCTTTAACTTTGGTAAACTTCTGGTTTTAATACGCCAATGTATGGCAAGTTTCGGTATTGCTGGCGAAAATCCAGACCATAACCAACAACGAATTCATTTGGTGTATTGATACCGACGTAATCTGCCTGCACCTCAACTTCACGCCGCTCAGGCTTATCTAATAATGAACATATTTTTACCGAGCCAGCATTCTTGGCGGCGAACAATCTCCTCAACGCTTGGGCGGTTCGACCACTGTCAATGATGTCTTCAACTATCAGCACATGCCGATCGGTAACGTCAGTGTCTAGATCCTTAATAATTTTCACCGTGCCAGAAGATTCCATGTCGTCGCCGTAACTGGAAACTGCCATAAAATCAATTTCCATGTAGCAATCCATCGCTCGTATCAAGTCAATCATAAACGGTGCCGCACCGCGTAAAATGCCCACAACGACTGGGTTTTTATCCTGGTAATCCTCGGTTAATTTTTGCCCAAGTTTTTGAACGGCTGTTTTAATATCTTCGCTGGTAAATAAAATCTTTTCAATATCGTTATCCATTCTCATATTCTAGCAGAGAAGTCGCTTCTGAAAAATGGTACAATAATATATATGCAACCGCTGAAAAAGAAAATTGGAGAGTTGGAAAAGGAAATTGAGCAGGCTAAGGAGACACTGAAGTTTTTCGAGTTGGAGCAGAAATTGGCAGAATTGGACGAGCAGCTTAATCAGCCAGAGATTTGGAATAACCCTGATCACGCTCAAGAACTGACCAAGCAGGCAGCCAGTCTTCGCCAGACGGTTGAGCCGTGGCAGACGTTGACGGTGCAGGTGGGCGATATGGTTGAATTGATGGAGCTGGGTGATGATCTGTTGCCAGAGTTTCAGGCGCAGGTGGCGGCAATTGAAAAGGCGTTTGCGATTCATAAAACCGATTTGTTGTTCTCTGGGGAGTATGATAATCGCTCGGCAATTGTGCGAATTTCCGCTGGCGTGGGCGGTTTGGATGCTCAGGATTTTGCGGCGATGCTGGAGCGAATGTACTTACGTTGGGCGGAAAAGTCTGGCATGAAAGTTGACACACTGGAACGATCGACTAATGATGATGCTGGAATTAAAACTGTTGTTTTGGAGATTTCTGGGCCGTTTGCTTACGGAAAAATGCGTTCAGAGAACGGCGTACATCGGTTGGTGCGACTGAGTCCGTTTAATGCCGACAATTTGCGTCAGACCAGCTTTGCGTTGGTGGAAGTGCTGCCAAAGATCGATACGCCAGATGAAATTGCGATTGATCCGAATGATCTGAGGATTGATGTTTACCGCTCGGGTGGCAAGGGTGGTCAAGGGGTGAACACGACCGACTCAGCAGTACGGGTGACGCACATTCCTACTGGTATTACCGTGGCGATTCAGAATGAGCGTTCGCAGATCCAAAATAAAGAGACGGCGCTGAAAATCTTACGCTCCAAATTGCTAGCAATGAAGCTGGAGCAGCATGCCGAAGCTTTGTCTGATCTGAGGGCGGGCGAGTCGGCCAACTGGGGTAGCCAGATCAGAAATTATGTTTTGCATCCGTATACACTGGTCAAGGACACTCGCACTAAGCACGAAAACCGCAATGCCCAGGGAGTATTGGATGGTGATATTGATGAATTTATCACGGCATATTTAGAGCAGAACGCTAATTCTAAAAATATTTAGCTTATGGTATAATACTATTGATGATTCTGTTAGATAGGGTAACGAAGAGTTATGGTAAAAGTAATAAGCCGGCACTGAATCGAGCTAGCATTCATGTTGGCGCTGGCGAGTTTGTGATTATTGTTGGCACGTCGGGTGCTGGTAAATCAACATTATTAAAGCTTTTGACCAGGGAAGAAAAGCCGAGCTCTGGAAAAATAGTGGTCGGTGGAATTGATTATGACAATTTGAAAGACAAGCACATTCCGTTGTTGCGTCGTAAGATTGGCGTGGTGTTTCAGGATTTTAAGCTGCTACCGAATCGGACGGTGTTTGAGAATATTGCGTTCGCGCTAGAAATTGCCGGGATGACTAATCGAGAGATTAAATCAACTGTACCGAAGGTGATTGAGCTGGTTGGTCTTAAGGGCAAGGAAAAACAATTTCCACATCAGCTTTCTGGTGGAGAGCGTCAGCGCGTGGCAATTGCCAGGGCGGTGGTGCGGCAACCGAAGATTCTAATTGCCGATGAGCCAACTGGAAACTTGGACCCAAAGCACAGCTGGGATATCGTGCGCTTGCTGGAAAAAATTAATAAATATGGTACGACGGTTATTTTGACGACTCACAACGTAGAGATTGTTAACAAATTGAAGCGGCGCGTTATTACAATTGATCATGGTAAAATCACCTCTGATCAGGCGAGGGGGAGTTATAAGCAATAATGAAATCATCTAAATCTAGTAAAAGTAAGGATAATATTCGTATACGTCAACGCCGACGGGGCTGGTTGACTTTTGTGCGGATGTGTCGGTATGGTATTAATAACTTTAGTCGTAATGCCTGGCTAACTATTGCCGCCACTGCGGTGATGAGTGTGACGCTAATAATTGTATTTATGACATTGTCGGCACGACAGATTCTGGTTGATACCGTCTCAAATGTCTCTAAACGTGCTGATATGTCAATTTATTTGAAGGGTGATACTCCTGAAAAGACCATAAATACTATCAAATCTCGTATTGAAAAACTAGATAACGTAGACAGCGTAAAGTATATTTCTGCAGCAGAGGCTAGAGAAAAGCAGGCTGAGCAAAATAAGGATGACCCAGATACACTAGAGGCAATTCGCGAATCTAGCAACGAAATGTCGGCGACGCTTCGTGTTTCCGTTAAGGAATTGAATAATCAACAGTCATTAAATAATTTTGTTAAAACCGACGATTTGTATAAAAAATATAAAGATCCTCGCAGGGAGCCTTCATTCTCAGGTGAGCGTCAGCAGGCAATTAAGACAGTTGGCAATTGGGTGCGTCTGGCTAGCATCGGCGGTTCGATTGCTACAGTCGTGTTCGTGGTGATTTCTTCACTGGTGGTCTTCAATACTATCCGTATGGCGATCTTCAACCGCAAAGATGAGATTGAAATGATGAAGTTAATTGGTGCTGAACGCAGCTTTATTAGGGGTCCGTTTATTGTTGAGGCAATAATGTATGGGTTCATTGCAGCAATTATCGCCACAGTGGCTGGCTATAGTTTACTGTTTTTTGCTCACGACCCAATGACGAAGTATGGCATTCCAGTTGATAATCTTTTAGAGCATTTAACAGTTTATGGCGGGTTGGTTTTCTTAGGTATGATTTTGGTCGGTGCGACAATCGGCGTAGCCTCGTCTTGGGTGGCAACACGTAAATATCTTAAACTATAAAATATCCTTGACAATCGGATTGCGCTTATGCTAATATAGATGCATGAAACTACGGTCCACCACACCAGTTTCGGTATCATTAGTCAGCAGAGCGTCTCTGGTGGCGATGTCTGTATTGCTCGCTGGGTCGGGCGTTTTTGGCTTGGCGTCGCACGTATTGGCGCGTGATTATAATGCCGAAATTCAAGCAAAGCAAAAGGAAGCAGAAAGTTATAACTCCGAGGCTTCACGCCTGGGTCAGATGGCTGACAGTCTGCAGTCAGAATTAGACAAGATTAATGGTCAGATTGCGGCTATTCAGGCGCAAATTGCTAATAGCCAGACAAAGATTAATAATCTAAATGACCAGATAAAAAAGAACGAAGCGTCTATTAAACAAAATCGGAAGGCTATGGGTCGGATTTTAGCAGACCTATATGTTGACGATCAGATTTCTCCGTTGGAGATGTTAGCCAGCTCAAAGAATATTAGTGATTATATTGATAAACAAGAGCAGCGAAGTTCATTAAAATCTTCTCTTAACGATAAAATTAAAGAGATTAAATCTTTGCAGAAAAAGCTGGAAGAAAATAAGAAATCTGTCGAGAATACGTTACGCGATCAAGAATTGCAACGCAACGCTATGGCTTCTAAGCAATCCGAGAAAGCAAAGCTTATTGCTGATACAAAGAATGACCAAAATAACTATGCGGCGCTGGCTCAGAAGCGCAATTCCGAGGTAGCGAAGTTGCGTGAAGAGCAGGCGGCGGTCAACCTAAAGGCTCTTGGTAGAAGTGGTGCATCAATCCCGGGCGGCATTCCAGGCGGTGGCGGTTATCCAGGTGCTTGGGCGAGCGCCCCATTGGATGCATACGTTGACCCGTGGGGTCTGTACACCCGTGAGTGTGTGAGTTATGTGGCTTGGAAGATTCACAGCACTGGTCGGTATGTGCCTCACTTTGGTGGTGCAGGTGATGCTAAACAGTGGCCATCAACAGCAGCCCGTCATGGTATCTCCAACGGCTCGACGCCAAAAGTAGGTTCGGCAGCTGTGTTAATGGAGGGGAAATACGGTCATATCATGTACGTCGAATCTGTCAATGGTGATGGTACAATTACTGTTAGCGACTATAATTTGAAGTGGGACGGATTGTATCGATATTACACGCGTTCGGCTTCGGGATTGACTTACGTTTACTTCTAAACATCTTATGTATTTTACAAAACGCTCGTGCTAGGCGGGCGTTTTGTAGTATAATAAAAAGTATATGGTTACGGGAGAAAATAAACAGCGCCTGGGTTGGTTTTTAACGCTCATGATTGTAGCGACTATCAGTTTTGTTGCTGGGACGCGCTTTGATCAATTTTCTGCTTCAGTAGCGCCATTGTTTGGTATTAGAACGTCGAGAGAAAAGATTGACCTATCAAGTGTTCAGGAGACGTATCGGCAGCTACTCGCAAATTATGATGGTAAACTAGACACCGAGAAGCTTATCCATGGCGCCAGTCGAGGACTAGTGGCGGCAGCTGGAGACCAACATACTGCATATATGGATCCAGATGAGACAAAGGAATTTCAAAAATCGCTCAGCGGTGCTATCGGTGGTGGTATCGGTGCGGAAATTGGTTCAAGGAACGGTAAGCCGACTATCATAAGACCTCTTGAGGGTAGCCCAGCTCAAAAGTATGGTATTAAGGCGGGTGAGGTTATTGTTAAAGTTAATGATGAAAACGTTTCTGACTGGGATGTTGATAAGGTTGTTAGTAAAATTCGTGGTGAAGTCGGTACCTCTGTAAAGCTAACTTTGTTAAGTAATGGCCAGACTCGTGAAGTGTCAGTTGTACGCCAAAACATAACTTCGCCTGCTGTCGAATCAAAAATTGATGGGGAAATTGGCATATTGAAGGTGAGTCGGTTTGGTGATGATACGGCAAGCTTGGCTCGAAAATATGCTTCTGAATTTGTTGAAAAAGGCGTTAAGAAGGTTGTTCTAGACCTGCGTAATAATCCGGGTGGTACAGTTAGTGCGGCACAAGGACTGTTGGGTCTTTGGCTAGATAAGCAAGTGGCGATGACTGAGCGGCGCGGTTCTGAAATTGTTAAGACTATTAATACAACTGGCTCGCCAATTCTGGGTAATGTGAAGACTGTGGTGCTGATTAATGGCGGAAGCGCTAGCGCTAGTGAGATTGTCGCTGGGGCGCTCCGTGATTATGATAAAGCAAAGTTGGTTGGACAAAAGAGCTACGGCAAGGGTAGTGTTCAAATTGTAATAGGGCTGCCTGGCGGAGCACAGATGAAAGTTACAGAAGCTCGTTGGTATACGCCAAAGGGTAGTAACATAGATAAGACAGGTATAGAGCCTGATGTGAAGGTTGATTTATCGGCGGATGACATTAATAATAATCGTGATCCACAGATGGATAAGGCAAAATCGCTATAGAGCTTGTGTTTTTATGAGATACGACATAAAATGGAGGTAGGATGAACGAGCAGAAAAAGAAGATTTTACTAGTTGAGGATGACATTGCACTATCTGCGGTGTATAGGTCTCGGCTAGAAATTGAAGGTTTTGATGTTAGGGAGGCAAATAACGGCGAGGATGCACTGTCTGCAACTGTAGAATATCGCCCGGACTTAATTTTATTGGATGTGATGATGCCGAAAATCAGTGGATTTGATGTTCTGGATATTCTACGTAATACTCCAGAAACCGCTAACGTAAGGATAATTATGCTAACGGCACTTAGTCAGCCGAAGGATAAGGAGCGGGCCGAGAGTTTGGGGGTTGATGATTATTTGGTGAAATCTCAGGTTGTTATTGGTGACGTGGTAGCGCGCGTAAAGCACCATTTAGGTGTTAAATAGAAATTATTTCAGTAAAAGCAAGTCAACCTCTGTTGGGGGGGTTGACTTTTTGTTAGTTTTTTGATATAAAATAAACATATATGGAAAACTTAGAACCAACACAAAACCATGAACAAGAACAACCAACGCCGGAATATGATGTAGTTAAAAATTTTCCTACTGACGCTACTAATCTAGATAATGCAAGGTATCCACTAACTATTATTCGCAGTGGTCAAGACGGAGAGGACGTTAAGTATGACGGAGGCTGGAATCCTATTGGTATGTCGGTTGTGTGCTACACTGGTTCTGAGAATATTGGTCCGATTAAGCTGCTTGTGGAAGTATATAAACTGGTTGGAGCTGATATTAAAACTGAGTTTGTGCCGTTGGAGGACATTCAGGGTCTAAATGAAGATTATATTAAGTATCTTTATGGAAAAACTCCTAAGGAAATGATTGAAGAAGGAAAAAGGGCTGCTAGAGATATATGGAATCATAAGCACCCAGTTGACAATGAGCCTGAGTATTTGGCTCCAGAAGTGCGTCCGGAAAGTTCCAGTGATGGCTCAGCTGTAAAGGAATTTTCTGGTCGTGAGAGACCTTCAGCGAAGGAAGTTAGTTCTATGATGGGAAGCGTGGCCGGTAAGGTCGTTGAAGATATTTGGCGACAAAAGCACCCAGTTGACAATGAGCCTGAATCTTCGGCTACAGATATGCACCTAGAAAACTCCAGCGAAAATCCAGAGCTGGAACGTTTTGATAAGAGGGTGCGGGAATTGATGAGGCCTTTGGAGACTGATGTGGATGGGGTGCCTTTTAGGGAAGATTGCACGTGTGTGAAGTCGAACTTTGAGTACTTGTTTGACCCAAATTATGTGCCATCAAATAATGTAGAAGATGCTGCCGTTAGGAATCCAAAGGGACTTCCTGTGTCTGAAGGTAGCTTTAATGCCGCAAAGGGGGTTATTGATAATTTAGTTACAAATTCATCATTAATGCAAATAATTGATCCCGAAAGAGCGCTTGACCCTAGGGTAATTATGAATAATATTAGGTCTAGTCATCTTACGCGATGTCGTTTGTTTGAGTATCTAGCCTCTGGGCTTGATAGGCTGGCAATTGTCAATCCAGGAGACTTAGCTGATAGGGTCCTTCGTAATTCAGGTGATAATCTAAAATCTCCTAATTATCTTGGGGGTGGTTATTATGGGGGTAAAATGCTCAGTCGCGAATATGTCGTAGTGTTGGCGATTGCTATGATGGACGGCTCTTTTGATGTGGGTAGGCAAGATGAAATGGTTACCCATTATAGGAATGGTGAAGGAAGGAGTGGTATGCACAGAGATTCTGCAAGGACGCTTCTTGAATATGTAAGAAATAGCTATTAGCGTGAAAAATGTCAATAAAATAACTCCGTAAAAACGGAGTTATTTTAAGCAAAATTTTTACTGACTAGAGAACAACAACTTGTGTTCGGCGCTCTGTTTTACCAGTAAATTTGGTTTTCTTAACCTGCTTAAAGCCAACCACACCGTCTTTTGCAGCATGAATGGTAAAATTGCGGCTAATGTATGTGCCGTCACCAGCAATCTTTGTAGCGCCAGTTTGGCGGACCAAGACCTGTCCAGCAGTAACTTTTTGGCCACCAAATCGCTTCACGCCAAGACGTTGACCAGCATTGTTGTGGATGTTCTTACTAGAGCCGCCAGCTTTAACCTTTGACATTCTTTACTCCTTATAGTTTTCTAAAAACAATCTGTT
>CALIXB010000011.1 GCA_938046775.1 uncultured Candidatus Saccharibacteria bacterium
AACGCGATTTCCTGGACTTAACGAAGGCAGCCTGAAACACAAACAAGCACTGTCCAAAAAACACCTGGCAGTCCATTGAACGGACAGACCCCAACTGAGAAACTCAACGACATCATCAACGGCGCAAACACCACCAGACCCCACCGTACGAACTACGAAGCAGAATGAGAAAAATAATGAAAGATACGAGACAAAATAAAGCAATTAAAACATACACAACGTTCCATCCGAATGCCAACTGAATGTAGGGCACCACGACTGGTACTCCGAAACCTGCTAAGAATACTAAAGTATTGACGACACCCAATGCCGTTCCAGCCCTCTTGGGAATAACCGCGCCTATCATCGCGTACGCAACTCCGTGCCAGGAGTTTGCTGCTATGCCTAATAATGTTACGGTAACAATCAAACCAGAACGGCTATCTGTACTAATAAACGCATATGTCAAAAATGCAAGCAGGCTTGCCGCGAACGATAGCATTAGCAAAATCTTCAACCGACTGTCGCTGCGGTCACTGAGTTTACCAAAAACTATACGTAAACCACCACCTACGAGCTGAATCATTACCAGAGCGCTAGTCCCAATTACTATAGAAACACCTGCTACACGGACCAGTATCATAACACCAAACGCAAGAATCGCGAACTGAGGAAAACTCAGAATGCAAGATGCAATAGAAAGCAGCCATACCTCCCGGGATTTTAAAGGCGATTGAGCGGAATCGATCCCGTCCACTGTGACCATAAGTTTTTTCGTAGGTAACCTAAACCAGTAAACAACAACGACAAACACGAAGAATATGAGCAAGGCAGTGATGACGAACGCAGCAGGAAACCCCATTTGGCTGACCATCCATGGGACCATCCCAGATCCCAAAGCCCCTCCCAGCGGCATAGCAGCCTGCCTTATTCCCATCGCCAAGCCGCGAGACTTTTTGTCGAACATAAGAACAATCGCCCTGCCTGAGGCGCCATTAATGCTCCCACCGCAAATACCGACAAACAACATACAAGCAAATAATAAATAGGCATTTATGTCAACTGACATTAATACTGGAACAGCAGACGCTACTGCGAGCGCCGTCACAATGAGTCCAAGACTTAGACTGAATCGTTCGCCCTTACGATCGACAACCACGCCCCAAGGAATCTCAGATGCCGCAATTCCTAGGTACATGCACCCAATCATGATGCCTATCTGTGATGACGACAAGTCGTACTTATGTTGCAAAAGTATTCCAGCAACCGGAACTCCTGAAATCACCCAGGAAAATATAGCTTGGGCTAAAACGCCAAGAAATAATACCGTCCATTTTCCAGCGACTCGACTTGTTGTGCCGTCACGCATTATGTTCTCCAATCAGGTTAGCCATATACTTTATATCTAGCAATTCCTTCAGCCAGCTCTGGCGCTGACCGTTAAAGGTATCCTGAAATGGCTATCTTCATTTTCACCAAGTACTGCACCAGGTATCACAGCAACGGACGATCGTTCAAGCAGCTTTCTCGCAAAAACCGTCGCCTGCATACTGCTGTTATTCAGTCTCATCCATGCATAAATAATCGAAGAACAACATTCATCTCAACTGATTAAATAGCCGCTGCCGATTCCCGTATCATTTCCCTTTGGGATGCATAAACGGTAGCAGCATTTTCTGGAAGACACATATCAAGCAAAGTGATGTAATCAGCACGAACAGGGTGGGCTGTGCGGTCATTGTGGTAAACTAACTCACCCGGGCTACATCCGGTTTGTCTGCCGATGTATTTTTTGATGGCATATACATCTGCAAAAACCTCCGTTGACGCGCTTGTTGTAACTCATTACCGTCGCATCAGTGAGATAGAAGAAACTACTCCAAAGTAACTTCTGCGACGTATGTCTTTTTTAAGCGATATTTTTTGCGGTTCTTCGTGCGAAAGCTCAGAGATATGACTGTTCACCGAAGCATTTCGAATAACTACCACGCTATGAGGCTCGTTATCGCGGATTATTTTACTTTGCTGCAGACAGTAGGCCAATCTGAGGGGAATTCTTCGTTGTCCACGATGCTCCTCACCATACTTTTAAATAGTGGGTAGTCGTCGTACGGACTTACGTCGATAGTTTCAACTGCGGAACTAATGCTCTCGTTGACCTCGTTACTGATGACAAATGTAGGATTCATTTCAAATTCTCCAAATCTGCGGGTCTTTACAGTTAAATCATACTCAGAACCGGGCTACGGAGAAACATAGCGATACTTGTATAACTTTCCAAATTTTTCGCGGCATAAGAATTGTTCGTACGCTAGGAGAGTTATTCACAGCCATGACGCTCGTTTGTGTTTA
The DNA here is from genome assembly GCA_938046775.1 of uncultured Candidatus Saccharibacteria bacterium. Lineage (GTDB taxonomy): Bacteria > Patescibacteriota > Saccharimonadia > Saccharimonadales > Saccharimonadaceae > Nanosynbacter. Next base: position 2,332 of record CALIXB010000011.1, read on the forward strand.
CCCCGGTCAGGAATTATTTACTTCACCCTTATAGTAATCAGCCTCCAGAAGAGGGCACAGCTCGAGCGTTAAGCTTGCACCGCACCGTATCCACGAGCACTGCGTCTTCCCAGAGGACGATTCTGTTGTCAGAGCTGCTCGCCGATCCTCTGGGAGAACTCCACGAGGCGGTTGGAGAAGCCCCACTCGTTGTCGTACCACCCGAAGACCTTGACCTGACCGTCGATCACCTCGGTAAGAGGCGCATCGAAGATCGAGGAGTGCGGGTTGCCAACGATGTCGTGGGAGACGATCGGCGCCTGGGAGTACTGCAGGTATCCGGCCAGCGGCCCGTGATCGGCAGCCTCGCGGA
>CALIXB010000012.1 GCA_938046775.1 uncultured Candidatus Saccharibacteria bacterium
AACAAGAAGATGAGCGGAAACAGGAAGGTAAAGAACAGCGACATTTTATCGCGGATAAAGCGTTTTTGCTGGGCGCGTACTTGCCCGAATACACCAGTCCAATATTTTTTCATACTAATCCCGAATCGCCTTTCCTGTTAAGTCAATAAATACGTCCTCTAGGTTCGCTTGCTCGACGACTTGCTTTTTCTTAAAACCGCGCGCCAGTAGCTGCTGGATCAGATTGTGCGGCGTATCAATGGTGATAATTTTACCATTATCCATAATCGCCAAGCGGTCGCACAGCAATTCAGCCTCGTCCATATAATGCGTGGTCAGCACGATAGTGATACCCTCATCGCGAATCTCTTTGATCAAGTCCCACAGATTGCGGCGAGCCTGGGGATCAAGGCCAGTGGTCGGCTCATCAAGGAATAATACCGCCGGGTTATTGACCAGCGTCGAAGCGATAGCGAAGCGTTGCTTTTGCCCGCCTGAGAGCTGCTCGACATAGCTTTTGGCTTTGTCGGTCAATTGCACCTTGGCCAGCAGCGCGTCAGCGTCGATCGTTTGTCCGTACAGGCTGGCAAACATTTTCAGCTGTTCGCGCAGGGTTAGCTTGTCGTAAAACGTCGTCGATTGCAGCTGGATGCCGATGATGTTTTTAATATGCTTCGGCTCTTTAGCAACATCAATTCCGTCGATAGCCACCGTACCGCCATCAATTGTCCTTAAGGCCTCCAGCATCTCTAGCGTCGTCGTCTTACCGGCGCCATTTGGCCCGAGAATACCGAAAATCTCGCCTTTCTTGACCTCAAATGATATGCCATCAACTACATTCTTACCATCATAAGTTTTAACAAGTTGGTCAACCGTTATGATAGGCTTAAGATTTGCCATTATTAAATTCCTTTCCTTATAGCAGTTTAAGTAATTTTGCCAACTAACCTTGCTATAGTTAATTGTAACAAAACTAATGCTATACTTAATATAGTATGAGAATTCACAGAAAAAAAGAAAAAGCTCAATCAAAAAAAATATTCATCATACTTACTCTAGTAGCTACACTTATAGTAACTATTTCTGGTGGAATATATTACCTTAGCCAATCACATTCACAAAAAATAACCGCCCCAACTGATGAAAAATATTATTTCACCGATTCACGCTATTCTGGAATTCGCTCAAAATTCGTGACCAGAAATAATAAACGAGAAAAGGTGTCGATTGAATACCCAATTACTGAAAATAAAAAAATCAACCGCACTGTTGCTGAGGCGATTGATAAAATTGATCGTGATTTTCGCAGCACGGTCCTTTTATCTACAGCATTTGACCAGCCAATGACTGAGACTATCAGCTACCAAGTCACGCATAATAATTCGGTAGCTCTGTCGATTATCACTAACATCAAGCAAGATATGCACGGCGCGCATCCGGTGTCGTTGACGCATTTTTGGACTTTTAATAAAAAATCTGGTGAGATTATTAGCCTGGAAGATTTTACGGAGCGATCAGACGAGGCTATCGAAGCAATTATAAAATCCGCCAAAGATAATATTGCGCAGACAATTAAGAAGCGCGATAAACCAGAACTTGATCTTAACGGAATAATCACCAAAGAGCCTCTGTCTAATTTTATTATTACTGATAATGGCAATAGTCTGGCTTGGCCACTTGGCCAGGCATCGCTACTACCGTCATCCTATGGCGAGATGACCATCACTGTGCCAATTTCTTCAGTCAGTAAATACCTACAAAATCCAACAGCTCGGAAACTAGCCAATATTCCCAAGCCACCCGAGCCAAAGCCAGAACCAGCGCCAGTACCCGCTGCGCCAACACCTGCACCAACCACTGGCAATAAAGTGATTGCCTTGACGTTTGATGACGGGCCGGGACCATACACTGCACACCTACTGGACATCTTGGATCAATATGGTACCAAAGCGACGTTTTTCTTGATCGGCAGCAAAGTTTCTGGGCAAGCTAGCGTCGTACGCAGCATACAGGCGCGTGGCCATCAACTAGGCAACCACTCGTGGTCACACCCGGAACTACCTAAGCTATCAGTTGACCAAATTGCTGGCGAAATTGACCGTACCAACGAGGCTATCAGACAAGCCACTGGCGTCAAGCCGAGCATCTTGCGCCCGCCTTATGGCGCCGTCAATGGTGTGGTTTTAGAACAACTTCGGGCGCGTGGCATGTCGTCAATCTTATGGTCGGTCGACACGCGGGATTGGGCTGATCGCAATAGCCAGATTGTCTGTTCACGTGCCGTCGCTGGCGCTCGTCCTGGAGCCGTCATCTTGATGCACGACATCCACCAAACTTCCGTCAATGCCGTGCCGTGCATCCTCAGCTCGCTGAAGCAGCAGGGGTATTCGTTTGTGACGATACAACGGTTGAATTAGTCCGACTGATCAATCTCAAATATCTTGTATTTCGAAGAAGCGCCGCGCAGCAATTTTACCCTTGAAGGTGCCACGCCGAGATGCTTTGCTAGTAGTTTTGCCGCCGCTAGATTCGCCCGCCCTTCAATGGCTGGCGCCTTGGTGTAGATTGTCAGCGAACCATCATCGTTCGGGACGACTTCTTCGCGGTGGCGAGAGTTGGGTTTGAGATGGACGGAGATTTTCATGATTATTTTATCAATCCAGCAAACTCGCGCCGCCAGCGTCATATACGGCGCGCTTCTGACTCCACTCATTACCATAGCGCTTGGCCTGCTCTAATACCATATCGGTTGCCAGTGCCTGCTGATCTGGCGGGTAGCCATATTTTGCCAGCGTCTTTTTGACGTTAACTTTCAGTTTTGCCTGAACATTTTTACGCTCCGCCCAGTCAATCGTCGCATCACGACGAACTTGCTCTAGTAACACTTTTGCGATATCACGTAGCTGCGCATCGCCCAGTACTTCGCGAGCACTACCATTTTCAACCAGCGCATCGTAAAAGATAATCTCATCCTCACTGAGGCCATCAACCGCTCCGTTCTCAACAGTTTGGCGAATTTTCTGCCCAATGTTGATTAATTCCTCAATCACCTGCGCTGCCTCAATTGTCCCATTTCTATACCGCGTCAAGGCTTGATTTAGCAAGTCAGAGAACTTAGTGTCCTTGGCATAATTTCTCGAAAATCGTAGTTTAATTTCATCAGCAAGCAGTTTTTGCAACGCTTCCACTGCCAAATTCTTGCGCTCCATGTTACGAATTTCTGCCAAAAACTCATCGCTCAAAATTGACAGTTCCGGCTTTTCTAATCCCGCCGCCTCAAACACATCAACCACACCGACTGGCGCAATCGCTTTATCGACAATTTGTTTCAGCGCGCTGCGATACTCAGCATCAGTCACCACCACCGAGCTGGACACTTTCTCCAGCCGGGCTTTCACCGCCTGAAACAGCGCCACTTCTTCGCGAATTTTCAGCGCCTCAGGCCTCGGCATCGCCAATGCAAATGCTTTACTCAGTTCCAAAACATGCTGCTTCAACCGCTTCTCACCGTCTTCCAACCCTAAAATATATTCCTCTGCATCCAAAATAATTTGCAGTTGCCTGTCAGTTGGCGCTGTAAAATATCGCTGATAATCAAAGTTACCAAACAAATCGCGCACCACTTCATAACGCATCTGCATCTGCGCCACCGCCTCAGCAATATCAAGCTGCGGTGCGCCCTGCCCGCCACTTTGCGTATAGTCAGAGATAGCATCGCGCAGCGCCCCTGCCACACCCAGATAGTCAACCACCAAACCACCAGTTTTACCCGGAAACACTCGGTTGACTCGTGCAATTGCCTGCATCAAATTATGGCCCTTCAGCGGTTTATCCAGATACATGGTGTGCATATTCGGCACATCAAATCCCGTCAGCCACATGTCACACACAATCACGATTTCAAGCGGGTCATTTGGATCTTTGATACGCTTTTCGATAGCCTTTACCCGTTGTTTATTACGAATATGCGGCTGCAAGTGGTCAGGGTCGCTAGCACTACCGGTGATAATCACCTTGATTGCGCCGCGTGCGTCATCATCACTATGCCAATCGGGGCGATACGCCACGATTCTTTCATACAAATCAGCCGCAATACCACGACTCATCGTCACAATCATACCCTTGCCACTCAGTACATCTTGCCGAGCCTCAAAGTGCTGAATAATGTCCAGCGCGATAGTATTCAGCCGCTCACTATTACCGACGATGGCTTCTTTTTGTGCATACTCGGCCTTCAGTGCATCCTGACGACTCAATTCTTCGCCCTCAAGCAAATCGTCAACTTCCTTATCCAGCCACTGCCGCGTTGCCTCGTCCATATTCAAATCAACCAGCCGACTCTCATAATAAATCGGCACCGTTGCACCATCTTTCACCGCCTGCTCGACATCATAAATATCGATATAGTCGCCAAACACTGCTGGCGTTGACTTATCGTCCGTTTCAATCGGCGTACCCGTAAAGCCAATGTAGCTCGCACCCGGCAAAGCATCGCGCATATACTTGGCGTAACCATACACCAATTGGGCGTCGCTGGCTCGGACATGCGCCTTCAAACCATACTGGCTACGGTGCGCCTCATCTGCCATCACGATGACGTTGCGTCGATCAGTCAAAACTGGTAATTTGTCCTCGTCATCCTCAGGCGAGAATTTTTGGATTGTCGTGAAGATAATTCCACCCGCTTCACGCTGCAACAGCTTCCTGAGTTCACTCCGTGAATTAGCTTGCTTTGGGTCTTCTCCCAGGAGTTCGCGACAGGCGCTAAACGTACCGAATAATTGACCATCAAGATCATTACGATCCGTCACCACCACGATGGTCGGGTTGTACAAATCGCGCGACTTCATCAGTTTGCCAGTATAAAACACCATACTCAAGCTCTTGCCCGACCCTTGCGTATGCCAAACTACGCCAGCCCGCTGGTCGCCGCGTTCACCACTAGCCACCAGCGTCCGCTCCAATGCCTTATTCACTACCCAATATTGATGGTAAGCAGCAACTTTTTTGATCAATTTGTCACCATCACTATGCTCAAACACGATAAAATTCTGCACCATATCCAGCAAGCGTTCGGGAGTGCACGCACCACGCAGCAACACCTCCAACATCGGCACATTGCCAACTTCTTTCTCACCATCAATCGTCTTCCATGGCATCATTCGCTCCAGCGGACTGGTGATCGTACCCATCTCCGCCTCTAGCCCATCGCTCGTCACGCATAATTCATTAAAGCGGAACAGATCACTAATCTCTCGCTTATACGTCTGAATTTGCTTATACGCTGCCGCCAAATCCGCCTTCGTATCGGCCGCATTTTTTAGTTCAATCACCACCAGCGGCAAGCCATTCACAAATAGCACAATGTCCGGCCGGCGATTATAGTCGCCCTGCAGAACCGTCAGCTGATTCACCGCCGCAAAATCATTGTTTCTTGGCGAGGTAAAATCAACCACCCGCACAATATCGTGTTTCACTTCGCCACTTGATGTGCGGTATTGCACCGGCACACCAGCCACCAGCAATTGATGAAACTCGTGATTATTCTCGATTAAGCTCGGTTTACTAATCTGCGTCAAACGCCGCGTCGCTTCATTCAAGGCTGGTTCTGGAATGTGCGGATTGAGCCACATCAAAGCAGTACGCAGCCGCCCAAGCAATACCACCTGCCTGAGCTCACGCTCAGCCATAGCACCATCTGGACCAATATCTGGTCCATGCAGAATTTGCCAGCCGAGATTAGCTAGGATATCAAGCGCGTATTGTTCGATTTGGGATTCGGTCATACGTATTGTCTACTATAAAGTATAATTTCCAAACTTTGGGACTATTGTAGCACAAGTCAACCTTGACCCCTACGTCATCTTCACTACAGCAACCGCCTTAGCGGCTATGCTGTACGCACTCAAATTGTTTATATCTTGCTCGCTAATGACTATAGGTGGCAGATCCTCTGTAGACTCTGATTCTAAAATAATTTGCCGGTTTTTAGTATCTTTGCGGAATTTCTTAAGATTTGCTGCTCCGCCAATAATCGAAATGATATGATCGCCATCCTTTGGACAGTAATTGTCTTCCTTCCGAGCAATGACATAATCACCATCATCGACCGATCTACCTCCAATGTCAGCCTTATTCATAGAATTGCCAGAGGCTTTTAAAGCAAAGAGATTACTTACATCAGCCGCTCCAATAACGGAAGGTGAAATCTCTAAGTAGCTTTGAATTTTATCTTCGGCAAGTGCCGTAGCGTCACCACAGTTCACCTCTCCATAATATGGAATCTTTATCAACCCTTCTAGTCCACTAGAGATAGCCTTAATTATTGAACCATCTGATTTAGCGGTTAATAAACCTTTTTCTATAAGTTTGTCAATGGCATACTTTACTCGATATGGGTGATCAACACCCAACATCTTAGACAGCCTATAGTAGGTAATAGAACCTAAATCTTTTGTTTCTGCTATCTCTAAAACTTTTGCTTGGATATCATTCATTATTTTAAGTGTAGCACACGAAGCACAGATTGTACAAATTACAATGCAAACGACTTGCATATATTAAATAATCGTAATATACTTAAATCAACGCTTCATCAAAATAAAGATAAGGCGAAGTTTTCGGAGGGTATACTTCGAAAAAAGACACCGATGTGATAACCGGTGTCTGAGTACATAGTTTTTCCATCCCTATGTACTCCTTATGTTATCACAAATAAATAGCTTAAGCCACATCGGGCAGTTCATAAGGAGGAACATATGAACAAAACGACCTTGGGCGACTCAGCCCTCAATCTACAAATATTAAAGCAACACACGACTGTCGTCGTCGAGCCAACGTCGCAAATGGGCGGAACATATGACTCGGCTGAGATAACGACTGTCTTCACAGTCAACAACGACCAAGAGCGTGAGGTAGAATTCATCCTACCCTACTCAACGGTCAAGTTCAGCGCATCAATTGCTGTTATCTCAGCTGGAGAACAAGCTTATCACGAACGAGAGGCAGAAGTGAAGCGTATAAAAGGTGATCTATCCAGGATCAAGCCATACTTGCAAAAGATTGGCCTATCTGAAGATCAATACGACACCAGTAAAGAATTAAAGACTATTGCAAAACAGTTTAGGGCCGGAAAGCTGAAGTTGCCGCAAGGTCAGGTGACTATCAAAATTCAGTTATCGGCTGTCATTGATGAAGTCACTGGTGAAGATGGGGTGAAGCGCTATTCATTCAAGGCATACTCTCCGCTACCAGCGTTTGACATGTCTGGCGGTAGAGTACCACTAACTCTTACAGCCTTGTTTAAGGGAGACGAAAATATTAAAGCTCAAAACATCGTCTACAATATCACTAATCCATTTGGAGATGGTACAAATCCTATGACAGAGCTAGTCAATCAACCGCTTGGGGAAGATGTTGCTTTCTTCTGGAAGTGGCAAACTGATCCAGTAGTTGAATTTACATATAACTACTAACAGGTCAAAGGCGCTAAGAAAGAGTCGAGACTAGCTCGACTCTTTTTAAATTAATTCGTCGCCTCTCTTGCAGTTATCTGTTGACCTTAAGAGTTATTCTAACTTAGCAACCTTATGTCATTTCAACAAGTCATGATTTCGCTTCAAAAATAGTTTATGATCATTATTAATATTTCCTATGAATGAGAGGATGATCTTGTGCTGAGTCTCTGGGCTGCAGTAGACAGTCAATCTTTTAGTAGCCCTCGTGATGGCAGTGTAGAATATATTTTTTGTAATCTTTTCCTCGCTATCTTTAGTAACTACTACTTTTACCGACTCATACTCCAAACCTTGCGCCTTATGAATTGTCACTGCATATGAAACCTGAAAAGGCACCACCGATCTTAAGGTTTCAGAATCATCATCGCCATCGTTATTACGCCTCTTTTCTACCCTAATTCGAACCCTATTGTCGTCAATAAGTTCAAGATCAGCCCATTCAGCATTTCGTTCTGAGATTGTAACACCAATAATATCTACAACAAACTCAATAATTGCTTCATTAATTGCATTAATGCTAACAATTTTACCTCTTAAATTATTATATAATACTTCACTATAGGCATTTGATTCATTAAAAATAATAGGGTCGCCAACCTTGTAAATTTCACCATTCCACACAACTGGTTGGTTCTTATTTTTTGCTTGTAATATTTTATTAACATTATTTACACCATACAGACCATCGTAATTCAAACAAAGAACAATCTCCTCATCCGCCAACTCTTGAAAAATTGAACTATCCAATTTACGAGAATAGCCTTGTCTCTCCATAATCTCTTCAATCTCATTACTGTTCATCCTGACAGCATTCCACAATTTCTTAAGATTATCGTCTTTTGTTCGAAACGGGGCTTCGAGCTCAAAAACAGCCTGCTTGGGTAAAAACTTTCTGATAATATCAAACCAATTACCAAACCTAATTGATTGAATCTGATAAATATCGCCGACTAGCACCAAGTGCTCAAACTTGATGTTCTGCAAAAGAGCAATCATATCTCTATTACTAATAGTGCTACACTCATCGATAAATAGAATCGAACAGTTTAAGCCCGAGCTTTTAATCGCTTTTGCGACAGTCATAAAATCACCCGAATCACCCAATCGCATTTTCAAGTTGCTGACAGCTGCATTAGTATTCGCTAAATATATTTTGCTCTCAGAACTAAAATATGCCGAGACATGTTCTATCATCCTGGTTTTTCCAGTTCCGGCCGCCCCATAAATTACTGCTACTTTTGATGAATCAAATAGATTAGCTAAGATATGCTTCTTGACTGGGTCGTCTATTTCACTATCATTATTATTCAACCATTCTACAACATTGTCTTTATAGTTTTTCTCACCCTCAGAACATAATGTTTTGAGTATTTTAACTATTTCTACAACATTTTGTTCGTAGCCTTTTATGAAATAATGCTCTGCGTATTTTTCAATTTTTCTATCAGCGTGCCCAGACCATAACTTAGCATTATACCGATTAATTGAGATATCTAGTTCATCGTCACTGGAGATTTTTTCTTTTGGAGAATACAGTAGACCTTCTTGTTCTGTGTTGATCATCACCCTTCTTGCTATCAATTCATATTCTCGCCCACTAATAGGAATAGCCGATATCACATCTTCAAGACGAGGATTGTGATTCTTCAAAGAGGTACAAAACGGCATTTTATCAAACGGGAAAGTTTTCTTGCTTAACAGAACATCTCCTAGACAGTCAGATTGATTATTCGGGTACTGGTCTTTAATTGTTGAGTTGTGTATATTCAAAAGCAAATAGCGAATCACGTTCTTACCAGTTCTTTGTGTTTTACAAAAATATCTGAGCTCTGTTATTAAATCTATAATTGTTGACTTATATTTCAAAGGGCGTACTTGATTGACGAAATCCTTGAACAGTTCGTCACTCAGGTCAATAATATCAACTAGAGATCTATGGTGTTGGGTAATATATTCCATAATTGGCAAATAGTCTTTTTGTCCTCGATTAGCCTTTACGTCAAACCCGATAATCCTACCTAGATTATTAAACTCACAAGGTCGAATATTCACCTTCCAAGCTTGGATTATTTTTATAGGAACTTTTATACCATCAACCTCTATAATAGACTCACGAAGCCAGAGGTCTGTTGCATAATTACCAAAAATTCTCTTACTCGAAAAAGCAATCTTCCTATGAAACTTGCTATTACGATCAATTGCTAGTGAAAAAGTTATCTCATAGTATACTTTTTGATTAACAAAGAACGGCTTTACTCTGTGTATATAATAATTATCTTTAGCGCCACCGCTTTTATCTGTATAACTTTCTATTTGGCTCTCTATTTTTTCATAATACTCCTGTTGAGACTCATCGGTATCGAGCGGAAAATCTTCGAGATTAGCTAAAATATCAATCGAGAAATTATCTTTAAGATATTTTTTTATTAGAATCAGTGATTCATAATACTTTAACATAAGCCTTTCGGCACCATCACCGTCTGGTGTATAGTGAGAGGCCGAAGCCTGAAGCTGTTTATAGAAAGTTCGCAGAAACACTAAGTCAGCACGAGCCTCTACTAGTTTCATCGCACTCTCAATTGCTGGATAGTTACTGTCTGTATTTATGTCTTGTGTAGCGATCAATACCGCAACCTGATTAATCAAATTGCGAAGATTACTGATAATGTTAACAGACATTAAACCTCTATTATTCGCAAGTTCTACAATATTATTCGATATC
>CALIXB010000013.1 GCA_938046775.1 uncultured Candidatus Saccharibacteria bacterium
CACCAACAAGCTGAATTTTTGAACCAAGTTTCTCGGTAAGAAGCTTCCAACCATCCCAGTCATTTTCAGCCAAGCCATCTTCGATCGAAACAAAAGGATATTTTGAAGTTAGATTTTCGTAAAATTCGATCATTTCTTCGCTTGAAAGAACTGCATTGTTAGCTTTTAGGTCATATTTTTCTTCTCTATAGAATTCACTTGAGGCTGGGTCTGAGGCAAAGGCAATATCTTTACCAAGTTCATATCCAGCGTCTTTAATAGCTTCTGAAATCAATTCGAGTGGCTCTTCGTTACCATTTTGAACTTTTGGAGCATAACCACCTTCGTCGCCAACAGTCGTTGGGTAATTTTTAGTTTTTAAAACTTTTGCTAAAGCGTGGAAAGTTTCTGCACCCATTTGAACTGCTTCGAAAATAGTTTTTGCACCAACTGGCATGATCATATACTCTTGAATATCAGTTGCCCAGCCAGCATGTGCGCCACCATTCATTACATTCATCATAGGAAGCGGAAGGTTTGGTGTTGAATTTGTTTTTTCAGCGATATATTGCCAAAGTTCTACACCTTTCGCATTCGCAACAGCTTTTGCAGTAGCAAGTGAAACCGCTAGAATTGCATTTGCTCCAAGGGAAGATTTATTTTCTGTGCCGTCAAGCTCAATCATGATTCTATCAATCGCTTCTTGATCCTCGGCATTTTTACCAATTAGGGCTTCACGAATTTGATTGTTTACAGCTGAAACTGCTTTTGTTACGGCTTTTCCACCGAAAGCTGAGCCGCCATCACGAAGTTCAAGAGCTTCACCTGAACCTGTTGATGCTCCACTTGGAACCGCTGCTCGGCCAAAAGCTCCGTTTTCTAAAATTACATCCGCCTCAACTGTTGGGTTGCCACGGGAGTCTAAAATTTGTCGTCCTTTAATGTCTTTAATTGTGTATTCCATATTCCCATTTTAGCACCAAAAAAAGCCTTTCGCAAGAGTTTTATCCCAAAAATATTATTTGCTAAAAATAGCCAAACTATGGTATAATTATTTTAATATGAAGATTTCTCGAAAGAAGGAAAATGCACTCGTCTTCTTTAAAAACCTTGCGATGACGATAACTGTTTTTAGTATTGTTTTAATTTTAGTTTTCTTAACACAAGGCTGGCGGCTTGACGAAAAATTTGAAGTTCAACAAACTGGTTTAGTTCAATTTAATTCTTCAGTTTTGAATTCGATTGCCGAAATTGACAAAAAAAAATTACCAGAAGGAACACCTACAAAAATACTCGTAAAACCAGGAAATCACGAATTTTCAATTTGGAAAGAAGGCTATAAAACTTGGTGGCGGCGTGCCGAAGTTAAAGTTGGTGAAATTTTGTGGCTAAATTATGCAAGATTAGTTCCAAAGCAACTTAATGAAAAGAGTTTTTTGAATATTTTAAATTTAAAATCTGCTCAAGTTACACCAGATAAAAAGAAGATTTTTGCAATTTCTGAAGATAATAATGGTGAGGTAGCTTTCTGGTTAATTGATATTTCTTCAAGCGAGCCAAAAATCTCGAGAATTAATTTTAGCTCAAATATTTTCGAACGCGATTTACAAAATAATAAAACTATAAACCAAACTAATTTTTATAAAATTGCAGAAAATTTGCAATTTTCGAAAGCCTCAAACGATAATAAAAAAGCGCTCTTAAGTTTTAAAAAAGGTGATAAAACTGAATGGCTTATTTTAAATTTCGAAAATCCAGATGAATCTATTAATATAACCCAAAAATTCCATATTGATTTTTCGAAAATTATACCCTCAAATGATGAATTAACTAAGCTTATTGGAATTTCTGGATCTGATTTACGAGAAATTAATCTTTCGAATAGTACAATTTCTGCGGCAATTCTAAGCGATATTGTTGATTTTGAACTTTATGATAAAGAGAATATTGCTTATATTAAGAATAATTCAAAAAGTGGCGATTTTTTAGTTGGTCTTCGAAAAAATGATAAAAATATTGAAATTGCAAAAAACATTAAAAAACAGCCAAAGATTGCAATTGGGCGATATTATCGAGAGAGTTACGTTTATATCGGACAAGATTCGAAAATTGATATTTATAAATCTGCTAGCTGGACAGAAAAAATGCATTTAACCAAAACGCTTAATTTGAAATTCTCGCCAGATTATTTAAAGCTAAATGGCGAGTCTCGGATTCTAGTTGCAAAAAAGGGCAAAGATGTTTATTCTTTTGATATTGAAACACGGAATGAATATCAGTTCTCGGTATCAAATGATGGTAAAATAAAATGGCTTGATGATTTTATTTTGGGTAATTTTGAGGGTGAAAGAATGGCAATTTATGATTTTGATGGCATGAATAAACAAATTCTTTCGCGAGCAATTTCGAATCTCCCATTTACGCTTTCTAATGATAATAAATATATTTATAGCTTTGTTCAAAATAATTCTGGCGGACATTCTTTAAACCGCTTAAAAATGACAATTGAAGAATAAAAATATTCTTTTTAGAATTTTATCTAAAAGCTGGCGATAGTGATCATTTTTGGTATTTTTTATTGATTTTTTGCCGATTCTAAGGTAAAATTTTAAATATTATGAATAAAAAAACATCTCAACTTTATTGTTTCTCGCCAACCGTGATGTTAATTACTTTTATTTTCGAAAGTTTTTCAGCGGTGTTTGCAATTTTTAAATATAAGCCAAGCAGAATTCGCACACTAATTATTTTACTTTTAATTAGTTTGGCAGGCTTTCAAGCGGCTGAATTTATGGTTTGCGGAACAGGATATTTTTCTGGAATGGACTGGGCTAGGTTTGGCTATCTTGCAATAACGCTTTTACCACCACTTGGTCTACATTTAGCGCACGAAATTTCTGGTAAAAAAGCAGGTATTTTGGTGAAAACTTCTTATTTGACTTGTGTATTTTTTTCGATTTATTTTGTATTCGTAAGTAAAAGCGTTTTTACCGGAGAAAATACTTGTCGAGCGAACTATACAGTTTTTAATACACCAAATGGAGTTGCGACATTACTTTATACGCTTTATTATTATGGCTGGCTTTTTGTAGCGGTATTTTTCTGTTGGAATCAAATTTCAAAGATGACAAGAGAAAATAACCGTGGAATTTTACGAATATTCCTCTCGCGTTCTAAAAAACTTAATGAAATTATAAATAGCGAAAACCTTCGAAAAATATCAGCCTTAAAATGGTTGATTGGCGGATATGTTGCGTTCATTTTACCAACAACAATCGTGAATATTGTAAATCCATCTACGATTGAGGGAATTCCATCAATTATGTGCGGTTTCGCAGTTTTAATGGCGATTGTTTTGATTGGATTTGTTGCTCCAAGAACACTTGAACTAAAAAAGAAATAATCTTATATTTGTTGAAAAAACAAAAATATGGTAAAATAATACCAATATGAAGAAAAATCTTACACTTGTTGTAAATCCTCGCTCAAGCGGTTTCGAACTGATTCGAAAAAAGATTTTGCCTTTTTTAGATGAGGCTCATTTCGAAAAAAGTGGTTTTAAAACTTTTGAAATTCAACCGACTTCGCCTATGGAAAATGCTCGTGAAATGGCAAGAGGTTTAGGGGATAATGACATTATTTTAGTTGCTGGTGGTGATGGAACAGCTCATATTGCAGCAAATGCTGTGGCTATTTCTGGAAAAAAGAATATAAAAATTAAATTCACAGGATTCGGAAATTTTAACGATTATGCTCATAGCTTTTCGAAGAATAGCGGGGCGGCGGCAATTCAGGCTTTTGAGACATTAAAAGTTCAGGCTAAAATTAGACCAATTGAATTAAGAATTAACGGTGAATTTTTTAGATATGCGCCACTTTATGCAACGGTTGGTTTAACTGCCGAGATGGCTGAAATTTTCGAAGGGGGAAGAATCCGAAAGGTTTTGAAAAAGGTTTATAATCGGAATATACGTTTAATTCTTTCGCTTTCTGCTGCAACGCGATTTTATTTTAAATATTGCCGTAATCATATTTTAAATCTTTCGAAAATTAAAATTAATGATGAAGATTTTTTAAATATTCCACAAAATCCAACTGATATTGTTTTTATGAATGGGCCAAGGATGGCGAGGATCATGCGAAGTTCAATTAATAAAAAAGATAGCAATAATTTTGGATTTGAAGTCTTAAATTCAGCGGGGCTTATACGGAATTCTCCGTTTTTAATGAAAGGTTTTTTTGGTAAAATTCCGCTTAGAAGGGCTGATCGTGTAGAGATAGCTTTTCGAAAACCGCAAAATATTGTAATTCAAATTGAAGGCGAGGTTTGCAAAATCAAAAAAGTGCAAACTATTGAGGCAAAGATAAGCGATAAAATAATTGAGATTTTATAGAGGTTGAAATGAATGAAATTGAGCTAACAAAAAAACTTATTGAAATCGAGAGTGTTTCTGGAAATGAGACGGAGATTTTAGAATTTTTGGCAGATTTTTTGCGGGAGAATTCGGTCGAAGTTTGGCAAAATGAAGATTTTGCGGCTGGTGTTTTAAAAATTAGAACAAATGGAAATGAGTTTTCGAAAAGTAGTCAAGCGGTTATTTTGACGGGACATATTGATACTGTTTCGGCTGGTGATTTACAGGCTTGGGAAGAATCACCTTGGAAAGCAATTGAAACGAATGAAAAAATTATTGGTTTGGGTGCAAGCGATATGAAAGGTGGTTTGGCTGCTCAATTTATTGCTGGTCTTGAATTTGCTAAAGAAAATAATTTCGCAAGTGATTTTGACCTTTGGTTGGTTGCAGTTTCAAATGAAGAAATTGATGGCCGTGGGAGTCGAAATTTTGTAAAATGGTTGAACGAACGAAAAGAATTTGATTATAGTGAATTCTTTGGTGTGATTGCCGAGCCAACAAATTGTGAAAATATTGAAATTGGTCATCGTGGAAATCGCTTTGTTCGATTAAAATTTAAGGGTGAGAGTGGCCATGCCTCACAGCAAATGAATTTTTATAAATCTGCACTTTCGAAAGCTTCATTCTTTCTGTCACAAATCAATGATATTTTTGAAAATTGGCAAGAAAGTTTTTCGAACGATTTTTTAGGTTCACCAAGTTTGGTTCCAACTTCATTAAAATCTGGTGAAGATAAGAGTCCAAATAAAACTGCATCTTCTGCCGAATTGATTCTAGATGTTCGAACCACGCCTGAACTCGACTCTGATTTTAAAAATACCTTCAATTTATTGGCTGAAAAATATGATTTTAAGTGGGAATATCATAGTGAGCCGGTTCCTTCAAGCCTTGTTTCGAAAAAATCAAGGGTTATTGAAAATATTTTGAAGGTTTCAAAATTAAGTGAAAAATCGATTATGGTTAGCCCAGGAGCAACTGACCAGGGTGAATTTGTGAATGGGTTAAAAAATGCTCAAGTAGTTGTTTTTGGCCCTGGTGAATGGGATGAGGCTCATCACCAGAATGAATTTATATATATAGATAAGCTTTCGAAATATAAAACTTGGATTATTAATTTTTTGAAAGAATTTTAATGGAAAGTGTTGACTTGAACAATGTTTTTTGGTAAAATTAAAACATACGCGGGTTTAGCTCAGTTGTTAGAGCGCTTCCTTGCCATGGAAGAGGCCAGGAGTTAGAGTCTCCTAACCCGCACCAATTAGAACAAGACCACAAATCCGGGCACAAGTCGCCCGTTTTTTATTTAACAGGGTAGACGCAGACAGCTCTCTTGCATTTTAGAATGCCTTAATAGCTAGCCTAGACTAGCTGTACCGAGAAACCGACCATCTAGACGAAATTATCACAAAGGCAAGTAGTACACCTTGTGTAGAGTAATAGCTCAAACATCGTAAACAAGTTTTGTCTATTGAGACATTGTTTTACTAAAACAATGGCGAAGTTATATTAAAGCTGATACAGATAGGCGTAATAAACAGTTGAACTCAATAAGAGATAAATAATAACAGAGGTAGTAATAGATATAACGCAAAAATAGTCCAAAAAGGTCTTGACTTGTCTATTGTATAACGTCTATAATCATAGTTATAGTCTATAATATAGGAGGTAGAGATGAAACTAAGTAACATGAAAAAAGAACGTAGTAGAGCGTATCCAGCGATTCCTCTCGAAGAGGCATTAGCTCGAATTGAAAGTATCAACAAAAATCTAGGCATAAACGGTCAATTTAACAGAGAGAGTATAGCGATTGGCATGGGATATACTTCTCTTAACGGAGCGTCGGCACGTCGGGTGGCGGCACTTGTGCATTATGGCCTTCTCAGCCGAGATAAAGATCAGTATTATCTCTCGCAACTGGCAAAGCAATACCTTTTGCCTGTCAACGATGGTGATAAAGAGGAAGCGATACGTGAAGCAGCTCTATCCCCCACACTTTTCGCCGAAATATACGAGTCTTTTAAGGGGCAAGTAATCCCAAAACAGTTCGTCAACCGTCTAATACAGGAGTTTGGCATTCAACAAAAGGCTGCACCCGATGTAGAGAAAATTTTTAAGTCAACGGTAGAAATGGCTGGTATTATGCAAAGCAATGGAATATTGAGCAGTGGTACTACACCTGTTGCCCCACAATCTGACACAACAGATCTTGATACTCGTGACAGTCAGTCAGTCAATCATGTTGATACTCAGAGCATAAAGAATAGTAAAAGCTTAGCACCGACTAACTATCTATCGGTAGATTTACCGTCTGGTCTTGTTGTATGCTATTCTCAAGACTTAGCTTCAGCATTTGCGTTCGGTGAGTTCGCAAAGGAATTGAAGGCACTAGATGACGTGGTAGCTAAGTGTACAACTCCAGCTCCAAGTACAATCAGTAATATCGACAACAAGGAGGAGGTATAGTATGTGAGTTATTCTAAAATAAAAGAAGCCAAGTAACAGGGGCTACGAGGCTTCGGTAACCATAAAATTGCCGGACAGCAAAATCTACAGGTTACTTTTATTTTACCAGAAGCTCCTACATTAGTCAATCTTATATAATAGGAGAATATATCATGTCTGTAAGAATCATTGCAGTAAGAAAAAACGACGAAAAGCTAGAAGCAATTAGCCACTACAAGTGGATTAATGAACAAAATAACAGCACCGGTATCTCTGTGCGCCCAGCCATGATTGCTTGGGTAGAGCATGGTAACTGTGCCTATGTGAGTAGCTACGAAGGTACTGTTACCTGCTACGTCAATCAAAAAGGCTCAACAAAATTCTTGCAAACTGGCGCAGATAGTCGCTCGTCAAATAACTTGCTAAATCTGCCAAGTTGTTAACAGAGTTAGATATGCGCCACATTTTCGGTGTGGCGCATATCTTCTACCTTGCCGCCCGATCTAAGTTCGTACGGCTCGTTTTTTACACTCAAAATAGCGTAAAATGCCACCACGAAAATAACCTAGTTAACCCTGAGCTATTTATCAATCTTATTCAATAACCCTCCATAATTATACGGCGTGAATTTGTCATTGATAAAGATCGGATAGGCCGGAGTTTTTACTCCCATTTTCTCTGCCAAATTCTGATCAATAGGCTGGAATGCTCTTAGGTTTGCCTGATCAAGATTTAACCTCGTTTTATCCTCCAGAGTCATCCGATATACAAAGCGAAACTTCTCCACCTCTGAAGTCGCCTGACAATCAGCAATTTCCTTTTCGGCAAGCATTTGCAGCTTCTGGCGCCAGATTTTCATGTCATTCAACCTGCTCTGCACACTAATTTCTATCGACACGCAATTAAGCACATACTTATTTATACAATCATAATCCGCCACAATCACCCGCGGTAAACCCAGCAGCCATGACGCGGCCAGCAGCTCTTCATTTGCACCCTCCCCGATAAACGTACAATCATTATCCGGGCAAAACGTATTGTGAAAGTCAAGAACAATATCATATTCCTTGCATATTTCCAGTAGCTCAATCGGGCGCTGCTGCTCGTATATGCCGCTTGATTTCACGCCGGGAAATGACCGGTTCAAGTCTTGTTCGACAAACCGCTTATTTACTTTTATGGCTTCCTCATTCGCCAGTACGCTGTCAATATTTTCCAGCGGATTTTCCTGTAAACTCTTGACCAGATCAATGCCCAGCATTTCATTCCCGTGCATGCCGCCAATTACTAATATTTTCATATTCTTATCCTCCTTATATATTATTTTTTACCGAGATAAATCAATTGATACAAAATTTCGCCAGTCAGGAACATCAGATTTGGCTTTATCAA
Organism: uncultured Candidatus Saccharibacteria bacterium; assembly: GCA_938046775.1. Classification (GTDB taxonomy): domain Bacteria; phylum Patescibacteriota; class Saccharimonadia; order Saccharimonadales; family Saccharimonadaceae; genus Nanosynbacter. The sequence goes on from CALIXB010000013.1 coordinate 8,229, forward strand.
TGGTCGCATCATCGCCAAAATCCCGCATGGCCGCGCGCGTCATCGCTGGCGCAATAGTCCGATAAGCCACCTTCGTCTGATCTAGGCGGTCGGAAAATCCGTATACCATTGGGCGGAAATTCACTAGATTGTTACGTCTCGAAATCTGGCGGTCTGAAAAAACTTCGTCCAGCCATAATATCTCTGAGTCCGAAGCAGCGTTCGGTACATACTTCCGCTTAAGCCACGCTGCCATTTCCAGCGACCCAGGGTATTTTTCCGCCGCAATCTGTACTAGATCAGCCGTCCAAGCGACCGCCGCCAATGCCAGCCCCGCTGGCGTCTCCTCAATATACCAACACGCTGGGCGCGTCTCGCCGATAGCATCAAATCTCTCGGTCAATTCCTGTTCTGTATAGGCTTCATCGCCAGTCGTGCTGCCGCAAGCTTGACATATATCACCAGGATTTTGACGAGAATAGCCCGACGAGCAGCCGCCGCATTTACTTACTTCATACCAAGGCTCTGCAGCGAACGCCGCTTGATACGCGGGAATAATCACGTCATACCTCTCCCTCGCCTCATCTGGCGTAGCAAACCTGGCTGTTCTTATTTCGCTCATAAATATCTCCAAAAATTAACTAAATTGACTGTCAAAAAATCAAAACGCCAGCGTCGCGCCGGCATTTGTTTGGATTTATTCGCAAACTACTCAGCGCGAGCTGGCCAAACGTGCGAATGATGCTTGAAGACGTTTTTATAGCCGCCAGTGCCGTTTCGCATCCAGTCGCTAATCCGAGCAACTGTACGACTGCTAAGCTTCGTTGCCGCGATGATGTCGGCGTATTTTTCGCCTTTTGATAACATTTTGGCAGCTTGTAGGCGCGCACCAACTTCAACAATCTCCTTCTGAGTCATGACATCGCGAAGAAACGCTCGTATTTCATTAGGGTCACTTATACTAGCAAGAACATCCGCCAGCTGACGCGACTGTTCATCTTTCCAAATATCGTTCTTGCCATTCATATTTTTAATTTACCAAAGTAAAGTAGAAATGTCAATAGCCTTCGTGTCATCGACTAAAAACTGGAATTTTACTCTCATCTCGCTTATACTTAAACCATGAAAACTTGGCAAGATGTTGCTTCTTTGTATCAGATTTATCCGCGTAGTTTTCAAGACCTTAATGACGACGGAGTTGGTGATTTAAATGGCATCACTTTCCGGCTAGATTATTTGGCATGGCTAGGGGTTGATGCGATTTGGATTTCGCCATTTTTTCTGTCGCCGATGACTGACTTTGGCTACGATATTGCTGATTACCGATCGATTGATCCAACATTTGGTGATCTGGAGGATTTTCAAAAATTATTAGAAAAAGCCCACACCCTGGACATCAAAGTCATGATCGACCTCGTTCCCTGCCATACATCTGATCAGCATCCGTGGTTTCAGGAAGCGCGGTCATCGCGCGACAATCCCAAGCGTGATTATTATGTTTGGCGCGACGGGCGGGATGGCAATGAGCCAAACAATTGGCGAAGTTTATCAGGCGGCAGTTCGTGGGAGTTTGATGAACAGACCAGCCAGTTTTATCTCCATTCGTTCCTGAAGACGCAGCCGGATTTGAATTGGGACAATCCCGTGGTTCGTGATGAGATGAAAAATGTGGTGCGATTTTGGTTTGATATGGGAGTGGACGGCATGCGGGTTGACGCGATTTGGGGTATTTCGAAAGATCCGGAGTTTGGCAATGATTCGCCAAATCCTGATTTTCATGGCGATCCTGAAGCTTACGGAGCATTCATCCACGACCACTGTAAAATGGGACCGCATTTTCAAGAATATTTGCGTGAGCTGGCGTCAGTTTGCGATGAATATGATGATAAGCAGATGGTGTTTGAATTTTATCCGGACGAGAAGTTGGGCGATATTTACCAGCAATATCACCGGGTGCTAACAGCCCATCCGAAGGCGTCGGCGTTCTTTATGGAGTATCGCCAAGACGAGTGGCATGCGGAGCATACTGGGCAGAAGATTGAGAATTATCTGCGGGCGGCAGGTTCAGCCAGGCCGTTTTTCTGCGTCGACAATCACGATCAGCCGCGCATCACCTCAAGGCTCGGGAAGGAACGGGCGCGAGCATTGCAGTTTCTCAACCTACTCACGCCGGGCGTCAGCGTAATGTACTATGGCGACGAGATCGGCATGACTAATGGCGAGCTGACTGCCGAGGATATTCAGGATAATTTTAGCCCCGCTCATTCCATCGTCGACAGCCGCGACCTAGAGCGTACGCCAATGCAATGGAACGATACTCGGTTCGCTGGGTTCTCAGAAGTAAAACCGTGGCTGCCAGTGAATAAAAACCACTCGTTCATTAATGTTAGCACGGAGAAAAAGATTCGCTATTCTACGCTTAATTTACATAGAAATCTATTACAACTTCGCCAAGATTCCCCAATCCTCAGAGATGGTTCTATAGAAATTATCCATAGCACCGGTAATGGGTTTGTCCTTGGCATAAAGCGCGAACTTGGTACTGAGCGGGCTTATATCTTTATCAATTTCGCTGATGCACCGCAGAGTTTTTTCATTCCAGAAGACGCCGAAATCATCACCTCAACCCATTCTCTAGATTTGATTTTCAAAGAAAAAAACAACTTAACCATTCCTGGATATTGCGGAATTTTACTTATTAAATAAATCTCTATGACATCCGCTAGAATAGCTCTCCCGCTTCTGTATTTATCTCTTCAAGAGGATAAACCCCTGCTGCTTCCATGGCTATACCGGCAAGATTTTCTCTAAGCTCCTGTGTCGCTAAAGCCTCAGACAAATCTTCTAAATCTGGATAATAGTTTTCTTCAGAGTTTTCTTCAGCATCACCGTAGCCTCTGCAGCCTTGATCATAATCAACGCACGACATAGTTAGCATCTCTCCCTCTTTTTATCTGTCTATGATCTATTAGACAACGCCGCTAAATATAGCGGTAGGGTTAATACAACAACACTATCAATCTAACAACTATAGGGCTTTTACATTTAAAAAAATCCCGACACGTCGCCGAGAAAATAAAATATAATTAAGGATTATTCCAATCGTAGGAATTTGGTGAGGTGCGCCTCCCCATAACTACGACTGTCCACCACAACAGTTTTGTCTTGAATTGGCACCTCACCTATTCCTGGATGTGATAATATCATAGTTCCACCAGGTTTGAGTAGCCCCATTAGTCGCGAAACTGTGGAAAACTGCGGATTGTGATACGGCGGATCGGCAAAAATAATATCAAACTCCCCTGTTACATCCGCAGTTTCCATCCAATTTGATATTGTTGTTTTTATTACAATAGATTTTTCGTCGACACCCAAACTGGTTATGTTTTTAGCAATGACGCGCTGCGCGACCCGGTCTCGTTCCACAAAAACCACCGACTCAGCGCCACGGCTGAGCGCCTCCAAACCAATGGCGCCAGAACCGGCAAAAGCATCCAACACCCGCGCGCCGCGGACTGTTTCGCCCAGCGAATTAAACATCGCTGAACGGACTCGTTCACCCATGGGATGTGTCGTTGAGCCTGGCGGCGTTTGGATAAATCGTCCACCAAATTCGCCAGCGATGATGCGTACTCTCACCGTTTGGCCTCAAGTTTCCAAACCGACGCTAGCCAGCCCAACATGACGGCTTTGATGATAATTGGCATCAGTTCATGATTGGTCTGCCACGCCAAGTCTGTCGTCCAGCCGTTTTTACCAAAATTGTCATACATTTTTAGGTCGGCCACAGCGTGAACTTGCTCTAGATAATATTCTCGATAGCCTTGCTGCTTGACCTGCAAAATCTCAGCTTCACTAGGCACGGCGTCCTTGAAGCGCGGATAGGCCACTACGCTCGCCACGCCCGCTTCAAACGCTACGTGCATAGTCATCATGCCTTTAGCACCCCAAAACTTCCAATTGTTTTTGATGAGCTCAATCCCCGTGTCGCCCTTCATAACGTTTTTCTTGAGGATGGATGTTCGCGTCTCCAGGCCTTCGCCACCGCGCAACTCTTGCATGGCGTGCTCCAGCGGAAAATGATGTGCCGGCGTCAGACCATCAGTGATTGCGTGTGCCATCCACGCTGCCTCAAAGGCGGCTCGTTCAGAATTATTTTTCTGCAGCGCCTCTGCTAGATTATCAATATGCTGGTCAATCATCTCTAAAAGTGCCGTGTCATTTGGATCGTCTGGATTGATGAAATGCCACGGCTCGTCAACGGCTGGACTTTTACGCTTGACGCCGTCAGGACCGTTTTTGCCTTCAAAATGCAGAATATTTTTCACATCAGGAAACTTACACCAATCAGGCAGCATTGGCGTCAGATGTCGCCTGGCCACTCGATCTATCTTTTGATGAACACCGATAAATCGACCAGAGCCATCTCTAATTGTTGTTCCTGCATACATATTAATTCAAAATGGTTAATCGCTGATAGCGACTGACGGCACGCGCCAGATGATTATATTGTAACAAATCCTGCCCCTCTTTTACAAAGCGCTCGGCTTCCGTTTGCGCACGGGCAATCAGCGGCGTGTCGCTCAGCGAGGCAATTTTTAGGTTGAGCGTGCCATGCTGCGCTCGCCCGTAAATCTCGCCAGGACCGCGCAGTTTCAAATCAACTTCCGCCAGGTAAAAGCCGTCTTGAGACTTCTCAATTTCCCTGAGGCGCTGGGATGGTTTATCGTGACCCGACAGCATCAAATGGCAAAAACTCTGGTGCTCGCCGCGTCCAACCCGCCCACGCAGCTGATGAAGCTGGCTGAGCCCAAAATGATCAGCATTTTCGATGAGCATGACTGTAGCATTCGGCACGTTGACGCCAACTTCCACCACCGTGGTGCTCACCAACATGTCAATGTCACCGTCCGCAAACTGCCGCATAACCGCCGTTTTTTCCTCTGGCGGCAGTTTACCGTGCAGCAGCCCAAGACGACGATGATGAAAAATCGTTTTCGCTAATTTGTGATATTCCGCCTCGACCGACTTTTTATCATTGTCAGGATTGTCGTCAATCAATGGACAAATGACGTAGGCTTGGCGACCTTGAGCTAGTTCGCGGTCAATCGCTTCGTAGAGCTTTGGCGCTGAGGCTGGCGACCAAATTTTCGTTGCAATCGGCTGACGGCCAGCTGGCAGCTCGTCCAAAATCGAAATGTCCAGCTCGCCATACAAGGTCAAGGCCAAGCTCCGCGGAATCGGCGTGGCGGTCATGCTGAGAAGATGTGGCATGTAATCTGCCTTCTGCAGCAACGCCTGCCGTTGCTTGACGCCAAATCGATGCTGCTCGTCGATCACCACGAAGCCTAGCCGGCGAAACTGCACCGCAGGCTGAAATAAAGCATGAGTCCCGATCACCAGCTGGATCTCGCCCTCAGCGATCCGGTCTAGTAGTTCTCGCCTAGCCCTGCCTTTGATCGCCCCCGTCAGCAGACCGATCTTGACATCGGTTGAACTCAGCAGTTTAGTCATAGTAGCGAAATGCTGCGCTGCCAGCACCTCAGTCGGCACCATCACCACTGATTGATAACCGTCTAGCGCTGCCTGATATGCCGCCATAGTCGCCACCACCGTCTTACCCGAGCCAACATCGCCCTGCAGCAGACGATTCATCGGCACATCTCGCTCAAAATCTTGCAAAATCTCCCACGCCGACCGACGTTGTGCTTCAGTCAGACTAAAAGGTAGCCTAACCACGAGCTGTCGAATCTCCGACTGCTTAAATGGCAATCTATACCCCTTGATTTGCTGATTAGCTCGTCGGTTCATTTTGGCAGCCAGCAAGAGAGAGAATAGCTCTTCGTAGGCCCAGCGTCGCCGAGCCAAAGCTAGCTTATCCCGATTAGTCGGGAAATGCAGCTCTCTCACCGCCGTAGCCCGATCCATTAAGCCCGCCTCTTGGACAACATCGCTAGGTAAGGTTTCATTCAGCATGGCAATCAGAGGCTTGAGCCTAGTCATAATTTTCTTGATCATGGCCGGCTTAACCCCCTGCTTGGTTGAATAGACGGGCACGATCCGATCGCTGGTCACCGGCAGGTTGCGCACCGCCTCGCAGGCTGGCGTCAGCAGCTGATAACGACTCCGTTTCAGAGCGAATTCACCGCTAAAGTAGAACTCACCGCCACCCCTCAGCTGACTGACCCGATAGGGCTGATTAAACCA
>CALIXB010000014.1 GCA_938046775.1 uncultured Candidatus Saccharibacteria bacterium
ATATTTTCATGATGACCACTCATCAAAATATCTGGCACAACCATTCCACGAAAATCATACGGGCGAGTATATTGAGGATATTCTAAAAGCCCTGATGAAAAACTATCATCAGTATGACTGGCTTCCTTACCAAGAACTTCAGGAATCAGCCGTACCGTCGCATCGATCATCGTCATGGCAGCCAATTCTCCACCGGTCAAAACATAGTCTCCAAGCGAGATTTCGTCTGTCACCAAACTTTTAATCCGCTCATCATAACCTTCATAATGTCCACAAATAAAAATCAATTCTTCTTCTTGGGAAAGCTCTTCCGCATAGGCTTGATCAAACGTTCGACCAGCGGGATCTAACAAAATAACCCGTGGCTGTTTTTTCTCAATCGCATCATAAGCATCAAAAATTGGTTGCGCTCTGAGCAGCATTCCCTGACCGCCTCCATAAGGCTCATCATCAACATGTCGTGATTTCTCCGCATTTTCTCGAAAATTATGATAGTGAATCTCTAGTAATCCTTTTTCACGCGCCTTGCCAACTATTGAATGCTCCAGTGGGGCAAACATCTCCGGAAATAATGTTAAAATATCAATCTTCATCATCCAGCCCTTCTGGAATTTCCACATCTACTCGACTATTTTCAAGATCAATATTCAACACAACAGGCGGAATATAAGGCAATAGTAAATCACGCTTGCCTTTGCGCTTTACCACCCAGACATCATTGGCACCGGGCTGCAAAATTTCTTTAATTGTTCCAATCAAAATATCCTGTTCATAAACATTCAAGCCAATAATTTCATGATAATAAAATTCGCCCTCATCTAAATCCGATAAATCTTCTTCAGCCACTTTCAAAGTAAAATCACGATATTTTTCAATATCATTGATATGATACATTCCTTTAAATTTGACGATATCAAAATTTTTCATCTTGCGATGACTGGCAATTTCCACATTCATGACAAAATTATCTTTCTTATCAAAAAGGCCCAACATACTTCCTTTTTTAAAACGCTCCTCTGCAAAATCCGTCACGGACATAACACGCATTTCACCTTGCAAACCTTGAGTATTTACAATTTTTCCAACATTATAATAGTTCATTTTCTCTCCAAATACTAGCATTATCCTATTTATT
>CALIXB010000015.1 GCA_938046775.1 uncultured Candidatus Saccharibacteria bacterium
TTATTTCTTTATAATCCATAATCTTTCCTCCTTAAACTTGTTGCCTATACTGGAGGTCATTATAGCATTTTTAAGGCATCTTACTCTATAACAGACCATCCATACTACGGTTTATTCCTTATCATGTGTCATTATGAATTACGACGCGGTGAAACGTTTGGCTTGCACTGGAAAGACATTGACTTTACCGAAAAACTATACATATCAGACAGCAAGTTTATCTCGTAGGACATGAGCCAAAAATCGGCTCACTCAAAACAAGGACAAGTGCTCGCGATCTGCCACTTCTGCCGAGTATAAAACAGGAGCTGCAAGCAGAATATGAACGATGGCTCTATCCAGATGGTGACGAACTTCTCTACCTTACCAAAAAAGACAACCCGATAGACGGTAGAAGCTTTATCAAAACATCTAAAGATGCTGCCCGAAAAGTGGAATTAAAAGAGATAACGCTTCATGAGATTCGCCATAGCGTTGCTACAATGCTCAAAGAAGCTAACGTCTCGGCAAAAGATGCACAAGTTATCCTTGGGCATTCTTCAATAACAACAAATTTGCAAATCTATACTCACTCAACCGAAACAGAAAAATCAAATGCACTTCTCGCTGTAACCGATAAAATTTACAATAAACATAACGACAACGACCAAGCAAAAACATCCTTATGAACAATAAAGGAGTCTAAAAGAGGAGTCTGTTGCAAGAATAGACTCCTATTTTAGTAAGAAAAAGCTATATTACCCCTATAAAATACAAGAATAGGTAAGCAAGCTTGTTAGCTCCTAAGGCTAGCGCGTCTACCAATTCCACCACATCCGCATAACCTGATTATATCAAAGTAAATTCTACTTATCAACTACACATGCTTATGCTAAAATTAAATCAATAGACCAAGGAGGATTAATGAATAAAGTTGCGAAATATTTGAATGAACATCTGAGCGGCGAAGTTGTATCGCAGGATTTTGCGCTGAGCCAGTTTGAAGTCGACAACGGACTTTTGGCTCGTCGGCCGGAAATGGTTGTTCGGGCGGCTAATATGAATGACATTAGAAAAGTGATGCGGTTTTGTTCGCAATTAGCGGAAAAAGGTCATGTTTTGCCGGTGTTTGTTCGTGGCTGTGGTACGGATGAGACGGGTGCAGCTGCAAATAAAGGTATCGCAATTGATGAAAAAGCTTACATGAATCATGTGGTTGGTATTGATCCTCGCCAGCAGCTAATTCATGTGCAAACGGGAATCTCGCTTTCAGCAATTAACGCAACTTTGTCGACTCATAAGGGTTTGGGGCTGCCACGCACTTCATATGTTGCAGAAGATGGCACGATTGGTGGCGCTATCAGTACTGCTCCTGCTGGCATGTTGTCTGGAAGTCACGGCCATTTTGCTAGTACTGTCCAGCAACTAGAAGTCGTTCTGAGCAATGGCGATGTCATCCAGACCGGTCGAATATCTCGACGTGATCTGAGCAAGAAAAAGGGATTGTCGACGTTTGAGGGTGAGATTTATCGAGAGGTCTATAACTTAATTTCGGATAATGCTGAGTTGATTGCTCAGATGGATCCAAGCTTGCCGGATACTGTGGGCTATAGTGGGATTTCCCGGGTTAAGCAAAAGGATGGTTCGTTCGATTTAACACCGTTATTTATTGGCAGCCAGGGAAGCTTGGGTATAATTTGTGAAGTCATCATGAAAGCTCAATTCGTCCATCCGGAATATTCGGTTGTTGCAGCTTCGTATAAGAAATTGTCAGACGCCCAGTCGGCCGTCGAGCTGGCAATAAAGAATAAAGCTTCCTCTGTGGAGATGATTGACGGGCGATTCTTCCGTCAGGCAGCCAGCGTGGGAAAGGTCGTTGAGTGGGCGCCAAAAGAATGCTTTAAGGGTGCTGTAGTCCTGGCTATTTTTGATGATTTTTCAGACCGAGCGCGTAATAAAGCTGCAAAGAAATTGACCCGAAAATTGGAATCATCAGAAGCGGTCGATATAAAAACATTACATTTAGAAGAGCAGGACCTGTTCAGTTTGCATTCGGTTTTGGCGCTAGCGGAAAATCCAAGCGAACCACACATGATTACACCACGTGCGTTTTCTGGGATTTTAATGGCGCCAGAGAAAATGGATAGTTTCATCGGCGATTTGAAATCTCTGGAGGCAAAGTACGGCGTGAATCTTCCGATATTTATTGACTTTTCGAGTGATTACATCGCATTATATCCGACGTTTGATAGTAAAAAGGTGAGCGAGCGTCAGAAGATCTTACAATTACTGACCGAAATCGCGCAAATTATTGAAAAGTACGGCGGTTCATTTGCGGGCTTTGGTGGTGATGGAAGGTTAAAGGCCAACTTCATTTATAAAAATCTGCCAGATGATGAAAAACAATTATACGCGAAGGTGAAGCAAATCTTTGATCCAGCTGGAATTTTTAATCCAGGAATTAAAGCGGAGGCGCAACCAAAAGAGCTGGCCTCAGAACTAAACGCGTGGTGTAAGCTGCGTAATCAAGCTTGATATGAGGTTAAATTTGGGCTATAATAACGCGTAGCCCACATGCGGATGTGGCGGAATTGGTAGACGCGCTAGCTTCAGGTGCTAGTGTACGCAAGTACGTGAAGGTTCAAGTCCTTTCATCCGCACCAAGAATTGAAATTTTTCACCATAAGAAAATCACCCGTAGTTAGGGTGATTTTTAATGTCATAAGTTCAGAGTCTACATGACAGGCAATCGTAAAGGAACAATCACCTGTCATGCAGACGTTGCTAGGGTTCCTAGCGGTCCTCAAGCTTAATGTATCCACGGAGTTGACAGACCCGAACAGATTCGGATTTGCCAGCCTTTTTCAAGATACAGCCTACATTCTCGATTCTTCTAAGAACCTTGTCAAGCGCATCTGCGCTGGCAGCTACGGAACGTTGGTGCTGGCGTGAATTTTCACCGTAACCTAACCACTTTAGGTGGTCTAAGTACCACGAATATCTAGCAGTAACGGCGCAAATACATGCTCGAGACTTTTGATAAATCTCTTGCCCGATTTGCGTCAACGTACGGTCGCAATCGTTTCTACGTAGCGACTCTACGAAGAATTTTATCGTCAGCAATTCCTTCGTCATATTGAGATCACTAAGCCAACCTTCTTTCTGCTCCTTTAATGGAAGTCTATCTTCCAATTGATCAAGGAGACTGCAAAATTCGAGATAACTCGAATAGGCGCTATCAAGAAGACAATTAATCGCCTCTGCGACATAGGCACTACTGGACATGGTCTTCACCTTTCTCTGGTGTTCTCTCATCTGCGTGAGTGCAGCGTATTGCTCTTTAACAATACAAGATGAGATCTCATCTCTCTTATGGTGGTTTTAAAAAAGAAATAAAACCTCATCTTGTATTCGATTGCCTGTCAAAGTTTACTTTCGGACAAGGATTTACTCAACTCGTCAACGAAAGCTACTTTCATTTATACCACACTTGTGTAAAAAAGTCAATAGAAGGCTCTCAATTTTGTTATTTATTCAGGAATTTTGCTAAAATAACGGAGATGGAAGATAAAAGAAATGTCATTGATAAATTTAAGGGTCGGAGCGAATCGGAGATTATAAATGAGTTGGATTCTGAAGATCACGGTTTGGTGATTGCGCTGGAAAATACCGAGCGGGATTTTAATATGGGGACGACCGTCAGGAGTGCCAATGCGTTTGGCGTGCGGCAGATTTACGTCATTGGTCGGCGGCAATGGAACAAGCGCGGCGCCATGATGACGGATAAATATTTGCATGTACATTACGTCGGTTCGACGGCGGAGTTTGTCGAGCTAATGCGGGCTGAAGACAGAGAGATTATTGCGATTGATAATATCCCGGGCAGCGTCAATATGGCAGAGGCGACATTGCCAAAGCGTGCGGTGCTGGTGTTTGGTCAAGAAGGTCCAGGAATTTCCGAGGAAATGGCGCAAGCGGCAGATAAAATCGTCGCCATCGAACAATTCGGCTCGACCCGCTCCATCAATGTCGGTGCGGCAGCGACTGTGGCGATGTATTGCTGGCTGCAGCAAAATGTGCTATAATAACCCCATGATTTCACCCAAATTCCATCATTCACACGTGTTGCCGAGGTAGGACTCTGATTTTTGATTGTATGCGCCGAGTTCTGCCTCGGCGTTTTTAATTGCTATAAATAAGAAATAATGACATAATGGAGCTAACATGAGCAGTTTATCGACACAGAATTACAAAGGTTCACGGGACTATTTTCCAGAGGAAAAGCGTCTGCAGAATTACATCTTCAACGTTTGGCACAAGACGGTGGAGAGTTTTGGTTACGAAGAATACGGCGCTCCGCTATTGGAGCCGCTTGATATTTATTTAGCAAAGTCAGGCCAAGAGCTGGCGGGCGAGCAAACCTATGCTTTTGAGGATCGCGGTGGGCGAATGGTGGCAATTCGTCCAGAGATGACGCCGTCGATTTCTCGAATGGTGGCCGCCAAGCGTCAGGAGCTAGCCATGCCAGCCAGGCTATATTCAATTGCTAATTTTATGCGCTATGAACGACCGCAACGTGGGCGTGAGCGTGAGTTTTGGCAATTGAACGCTGATTTGTTTGGTGTGGACGGTGCGGCCGCAGACGCGGAGATTATTGAACTGAGTCACGCTAGCGTGATGAACTTTGGCGCCAAGCAAGAAATGTTCACAGTCAGAGTGAATAATCGCCAATTGATCAATCGTCTAATGAGTCAATTCTTGAAGCTGGACATTGTTGGATCGACGATGATGATGAAGCTGCTGGATAGGAAAAATAAGATTCCCTCTGAAGAATTTAAGCGTCAGGCAATTGAGATTTTTGGCGAACAAGCGTCAGAAGGACTACCTAAATTGGCGAAAATGATTAGCATGAAGTCGGTTGATGATCTGCCAAGCGAGCTAGCGGATGACGATAGTGTTAAGCAGCTGCGTGAAGTAATGAAACTGCTTCGTCAAAAAGGTATTGAAAATGCGGTGTTTGACGTCACGCTGATGCGCGGTTTGGATTATTACACTGGTATGGTGTTTGAGTTGTTTGATAATTCTCCGGAGAATAATCGAGCACTGTTTGGCGGCGGACGATATGATGGTTTGGTTGGACTATTTGGCGTTGAGCCGATTTCAACGGTCGGGGTTGGTATGGGTGCCACGACTATGCAACAATTCTTGGAAGTTCACGATTTATTGCCTAAATTAAAATCTAAGACAGATGTCTATATAATTCCGGTATCTAAGGAGTCGTTAGCAGGTGCGGATGATTTGGCGAGAAAATTACGCAACGAAGGCGTGCGAGCAGAACTGGACATTACCGGGCGGAAAATTGACAAGCAGATAAAAGCGGCGCTGAAAAAACAAATTCCGTTTGCTGTGTTTGTGGGTGAGGAAGAAATTGCTAGCGGTGCGTATACGGTTCGCAATTTGGTGGAGTCTGACGAGCAGAAAGTTGGCGCTGAGCGGATTGTGACAATTGTCAAAGATCGTCGATATGATGGCGACGAAGATGCGCTGTTTGAGCTCTAGTCTGATATCTGTTATAATTAGTCTTTATGAAGACGACTGTAAAAAAATTATCAGATACTAAAGTTCAATTGACGATTTCTCTGGGTGCGAGTGAATTAGCTGATGCCGAGCAAGTTTCTCTGACGAAGTTGGCTCGTGACATTAAGGTTCCAGGATTCCGTAAAGGCAAAGTTCCGGTAAGCGTGGCCGCTAAGCACGTAGACCCTAACGCGTTGCAGGAGCAAGTTTTAGAAAATGCTTTATCAAAAGCGGTGGCTGAGGCGTTTTTACAGGAAAAATTGCAGGCTTTGGATCGACCAAGTGTTGAAGTGAAAAAGTTTGTGCCGGGCGCCGAGTTGGAATTTACGGCTGAAGTTGAGATTATCCCGCCAGTGAAGCTGGGTGATTATAAAAAGTTGAAAGCAAAAAAAGAAGTAGCTAAAGTTGAAGATAAAGAAATCGATGACGTCATTGAGCGAATTCGTAAAAACTATTCTGAAAAATCAGAGGTCAAGCGTGCTGCTAAGCTCGGCGACGAGGCTGTGATTGACTTTACTGGAAAGAAAGACGGTGTGGCGTTTGACGGCGGCTCGGCGAAGGAATACGGCTTGAAGCTTGGCGAAGGTCAATTCATTCCTGGATTTGAAGAAGGTGTGATTGGTCATAAAGCTGGTGAAGAGTTCGATTTAAAACTGAAATTCCCAGAGGATTATCACGCTGAGAATTTGGCAGGTCAAGACGTTGTGTTTACCGTGAAACTTCACAAAGTTAATGAATTGAAATTGCCAGAATTGAACGATGAATTTGCAGCAAAATGCGGTCCATTTACAGAGATGAAAGAAGTAAAAGAGGATATCAAGCGTGAACTCACCGCACAAAAAGAGCGTGAAGCTGACGAGAAGTTTAAGGACGCGTTGGTTGGTGAATTGGCTGAAAAGAGCAAGGCTGCGTTGCCAGAACTTTTGGTTGAGGATCAATTGCGGTCAATTGAGCGTGATTTGACGCAGAATTTGATGTATAGCGGACTAAGTTTGGATAGCTACTTGAAGACTCAGGGCTTTAAGGATAAAGACGATTGGACAAAGAAAGAAGCTCGTCCAGCTGCGGAAAAGCGCGTTAAGGCTGGTTTGGTGTTGGCAGAATTGTCAAAAGAACTGAAGATTGAGGCTTCTCGCGATGAGATTCAGAAGCAGATTGACTTCTTTAAGCAGCAATACAGTAAAGACAAGAAGATGTTGGAGCAATTTGATAATCCAAATGTGCACCGTGATATCGCTAATCGAATGATTACCGATAAAACTGTCGCTAAATTGATGGAATTGAACACAGCGAAATAGTATGAACTCGCCCAAATCCTATCTTATTCCTACAGTGATCGAGAAGTCTGCTGATGGCGAGCGGGCGTTTGATATCTATTCACGCCTGCTGAATGAGCGGATTATTTTCCTCGGCGAGGAGGTTAACGAGCATACCGCCAACAGTGTGGTGGCGCAGCTACTGCATCTGGCGCACGTTGACCCGGAGGCGGACATTTCGCTATATATCAATAGTCCAGGCGGCAGCGTCTATGATGGTATGGCGATATATGACACCATGAATTTTATCAAACCGGACGTGGCGACCTATGGCATTGGTTTACAGGCCAGCATGGGTGCATTTCTGCTCAGTTCGGGCGCCAAAGGCAAGCGGTTCTGCTTGCCGCACGCCAAGGTGATGATCCATCAGCCATCCTCTGGCACACGTGGCAAGGTGACCGACATGGAAATTGACCTGAAAGAAACGCTGGAAGTGAAGGAGATGCTGTCGAAAATCATGGCCAAAAACACCGGCCAGAAACTCGCTAAAGTCAAGGCCGACATGGAGCGCGACTACTGGATGAGTCCTCAGGAAGCGGTACAGTATGGGCTGGTGGATAAGGTGTTGAGCAAATTGTCATAAATTTATTGGTGTTATTTTTTAATAGTGATAGCCCTTAAATAATGGATAATAGTATAGGTGGACTATTGAAGTAGACGGCACGTCTCAAATCTATATTTCATAAATGCCGTCAAACCGATTACCGGCGCCATATAATCCAGCTTGCCCCACAATTTCTCGCAAGTTATCTGAATTACGCGGCTGCTGGATAGCGCCTGGCCAGTCGTCATTAACGCGCTGATATAGTTCAAGTATCTTTTTGCCAAAATTTTTATTGACCATCAGCTCCGCCCGATAGCCGCGCCGCATTACTTCAGTTTGTCCTGTCAAATAGTTTTCAAAGCTTGGATCAATCTTGCTCAGCCGTATAGTCTGCCCATCTATCAAAATAGCAGGATCAATTAATCGTGGTTTCATTGGCGGTAGCCCGAGTGAAATACGACCCATTTCCCGAGAAACTCCTTGTCTTGCTTCATCGTCTCTGGCGACTTCTACGTGTGGAGAAACGAGACCAAACTCTTCTGAGGGGTGGCAATATGATTTCAGCGGATCAGGGAAGTCGGGGAATGATGAGCTAACATTGGACAGCAAATAGCTTAAGTCGAGCTGTCTGACTGTGATATATGCCTGGCGCTGATCGGAAGCGATAGTCTGCATCGTCCGAGATAGTGCGCCACCGTCACCAACCATAGACAGAGCAAACCGGAAGTCCGAATCAATACCATATATCCGATCACGCGGATGTACCGGATATCTTAGATCAATGCCGTCGCTAAAATAACTTTCTAACAAGGCTCGCTTTACCGCTGTTTGTAGCAATTCTAGCTGTAGACGATGAACAGGTTGATTCCAGTGCTCAGTCGGCAAAATACTATACCCAGCTGCAAATCGCCGCGCAAAATCTTCATTCGTCACCTCCAGCATATATTGATCGTTAATTCTAAAAAGTGACTGTGGATTTTGCAGACTATGTTCATACGGATAGATATTAGCAGCCTTGCCAGACCAGCGCAGAATTTCGCGTAGACCATAGTCAACCCGGTCAACACACAAATCAGGCGATGGGCACTCTACCCAGTCGTCAATCTCTGGGAATACCGTCTCATCGAGCGTCAATCCATATTTTTCCAGTAGATTATCAACGCCAAATACTTCTAGTAGCTCCCGCAAATCCTGATCATGTAGATTCTCGCCTCCTTGAACACCCTGAAATATCCAGTCTCCCAAGTGTGAAAAAGCAGTCTGTCCGACATCAGAAAATAATGTCCTCAGCTCCAGAATGGTTCTTTGTCGGTCATCGAATCGGTCATCGCCCTCCGTCATCTTGCGAACAAACGCCAAACTCCCCCAGATATGCTGCCATCGGGAAAAATATGTCGTATTCGGTAAAGTTGCAAAGTGTGGCGGCAACGTTAACTGCTCGACTGCCTGAAGCCGTCGGAATAGTGGCGAGCGAGCTAACTCCATCAGGAGTGAGTCATACGGCTGCCTATCACCAATTTTACAGTCTCCCCAAACAACGTCGTGAATTTGCATGCCATTGTCGTCAAGCTCGTACACCGGCAGCTGCAGATAATTCATGGCGACATTATCCCATCCTTCTGGACTTTTTGGGGATATATATTCTCTTGCCGCAGCTCGCACGTACATACTACTCAGTATATAACTCCTGTAGTGCAAATTGAAGCACAAACACTATTTTTAGCACTATAAGTTATGAAATATTCCTAAATATAGCTTAACGTTGTTAAAACTACCGCCATTTTTGCTTGTGGTTATGCTGAGATATTGTCATAATTTAGAAAAGGCAAGGAGGAAGTATGAGGCAATATTTAGACGTCCTGCGGCATGTCCGTGATAATGGTGTGAAAAAAGGCGACCGCACCGGCACTGGTACGACGGAAGTGTTTGGCGTGCAGACGCGGTATGATTTGGCGGACGGCTTTCCGGCGATGACCACCAAGAAATTGTATTTTACCAGTGTGGCGCACGAACTGCTGTGGTTTCTCAAAGGCACCGGCAATATTGAATATCTAGCACAAAACGGCGTGCACATTTGGGACGAGTGGCCGTACAAGAATTATTTGGAAAAAACCGGACAGGACATTCCAGAGATCAACGGCGAGGAGTGGCGCGCTGGTATGAAGGCGTTTATTAAAAAAATTGCGACCGATCACGCGTTTGCTGAAGAGTGGGGTGATTTGGGACCGGTGTACGGCGTGCAGTGGCGCAAATGGCCGGACAGCAAGGGTGGGACGATTGACCAAATCCAAAACGCCATCGACATGATACGGAATAGTCCGACGTCGCGGCGTAATATTGTTAGTGCTTGGAATGTGGCGGAAATTGACGACATTGTGCGGTCGGGCGGACTGCCGCCATGTCATACTATGTTTCAGTTTAATGTTCGGCCGGGCGGAGATGGCGAGAAGGATAAGCTGGATCTGGCGTTAACCCAGCGTTCGGCAGATATGTTCCTCGGCGTACCGTTTAATATCGCCAGCTATGCATTGCTGTTGTCGATGATCGCTCAAGTGACGGATAAGCAACCCGGCGAATTCGTCCACACCTTGAATAGTGCGCATATTTATAACAATCACCGTGCGCAGGTCGATGAGCAATTGTCGCGCCGTCCGCTGCCGCTGCCAAAGCTGTGGCTGAATCCAGACATCAAGAGTATCGACGATTTCACCATTGACGATATCCGTCTGGAAAATTATGAACATCACCCGCCGATCAAAGCGCCGATAGCTGTGTAAGTTGATTATGTCTGCCGACTGAAATGGCTATAGTTTACTTTTTGCAGGAATTTTTCTTTGACGGAAGCATATACTTGTCGACTTCCGAGTTATACAATAGAGTGGCAATCTTACCTATTCTGCCGACTACTTGTCCAGTTTTGTCTCGCACTGTATCAAATAGCATAGCGTCCTCTCTGGTTAGTCCAGTAGTCTTATCCGGGTATTGTACGCCTCTGAGTATTGCGTCCGTAGTGTATTCTGAGTTGTCTTCAGGGTTTAATATTTTTATACGCGCTTCGTTATCCATGTGTTGTATTATATCACAAGTATCAAATACTGTCAATTTAAGAGTTTTATTTTCTCTTATATATCACAAAATCAAAACTGTAACTATTTTCAGTATCTACCGGATGGTGTACTCGATCCACTTCCTCCCATATATTTATGTTTATCTCTGGGAAAAATGTGTCAGTGTCTGAAAATGCAGCGTCCACCTCAGTGGCGTAAATAGTATCAATTTCTGGTGTTTTCAGTGCATCTCTATAAACCTGCGAGCCGCCAATAATGAAAGTCGGATATCGTGACAAAGCTATGGCACTCTGTAAATTCATGGCTGTTAACACTTTCTTAACACCAGTGGGACGCGAGGAAATAACGATGTTCTCACGCTCTGGTAGCGGACGGCTGCCGATTGATTCAAAAGTTTTTCGACCCATAATGACATTGCCACCCTTTGTCAGCTTCTTAAAATGTGCCAAATCTGCCGGTAGGCTGCGGCCCCACGGCAAATCACCATTTCGTCCAATAGCGCGATTTTTATCATAGGCAACAACAATGGCTTTCTCCATAATTTTAGTCTATCATGATGTAAAATTTACGGAAAGCTTGATGGAAATGCGGAAACTTGCCATAATGAGATTTGGTAGAAAAATCACGCAATGGGAGGTTTTTAGTGAGCGTGTATTCAAATAAAGATATATTGGCGGCAATTGACGATGGGACAATTGTCTGTACGCCGTTTAATCCAAAAAACGTATCAGAAGCCAGCTTGGATTTCACGCTAGGCTTTAATTTTTATAAACAGGAATATGACGAGATATCGCGGGTTTATAATCCGTTTGATAAGGCTGATGTTGATCGCTATTTTAAGGGTCCACTTAAAGCAATGCCGCACGCCGAGTGGTGTGAGCGGCATGGTTTTCGGGAGTTTCAGAATATTCCGCCAGATCATCCGATAATCGTCTTAAAGCCTGGTGAGCGAATTTTAGCACATACGCATGAATTTGTAGGGATTCGGGCGCACGGTGGCGCAGCTGAGGTAAAAAGCCGCAGTTCGTGGGGCAGAAACGGCGTGGCCGTGTGTTTTGATGCGGGCTGGGTTGACCCGGGTTATATTAATCGGATTACACTTGAGATTTACAATTTGAATAAGCACGAAAGTGTAGTGCTGCCTGTTGGCGAGAGGATTGGGCAGCTGATTTTTCATCACACTGGCCCGGTTGACGGCGGTTACGCTAGCGGGCGTGGTGGCATGAGCGGTAAATATCAGCACACTGATGACCTGGATGAATTGATCAAGACTTGGCGACCTGAAATGATGCTGCCGCGAGCCTTTAAGGACAATCGACATAAACCTATGGAAATTCCAGGTCTAAGTGAGGGGATTTTATAATGATGACTGGCTCAATGTTCCGTTGGCGGACGAAAGAAAAAGAATATAATAATCATAAGAAAAGTAATAGATCTGAAAGCTGTGACTTCTGTCAATTGGTGGCGCAACACACGAGTCAAGTCGTAGAAGAGACGCAGTATTGTCTAATCATTAAAAATAGATTTGGCTATGATTTTTGGGACGGCTGCGGTGTGAGTGACCATCTGATGGTGATACCTAAGCGGCACGTCGATTCGTTGGCGAATTTGAAGGACGAGGAAAAAATTGACTATATTGATCAGGTTGCTAGGTTTGAATCTAGTGGCTATTCAATTTATGCTCGTGCCCAAGGCAGTAAAACCAAGTCGATGATACATCAGCATACTCACTTGATAAAAATTGATGGCAAAACGAAAAAATGGCTGGTATTTTTACAGAAGCCGCATATTGTAATTACGAGGTGATGATGGCTAGTTTAGGAAAATATATTGTTATTGAAGGTAATGACGGAACGGGCAAATCAACCCAGGTGGCTAAGTTAGCAGATTACTTTCGAGAGCGTGGGCGGACGGTTTGTGTAGTCGAGGAGCCTGGCAGTGATGATCCAGAGAAATCAACGCCAATAGCCGATGAGCTAAGAAAGGTGATTAAGAACGGTGATCTGGCCCGTTCGGCGGCGGTTAATGTGGCATTATTTTCTGCAGCACGCCGAGAATTGTGGCGGGAAAAAATTCAGCTGGCTTTAGAGCGCGGGGAGATTGTCCTGAGTGCGCGCAACTATATTTCAACGCTGGTTTATCAGGGTCGAGGCGAAGGTTATGATGAGTCTGAGATTTTACGATTAACTAAGCTGTTCACTGATGAGAGGTACTTGCATCCCGATATTATGATTATCCTAAGTTTGAGTCATGATAGGCGCGAGGAGCGAATTGCCATGCGTGGTGAGTTGAAAAATCCCGACACTTTTGAGTCGCGCGGACAGGACTTTCAGGAAAAGGTTGATGATGGCTATCTGGAAATTGCCAAGGATTACGATATCCCAGTTGTCCTAGCAGATGGAAATGTCGAAGAGGTTCATGATATGCTGATTGATGAGATTAAGGTAAGTGGAGGAATTGATGTTTGAGGAGATACGAATAGGCAGACTGACGCCAGATGAAATTGATGATGAATGTGCGGAATCTATCCGTGATATGTGGCTGAGAGCGGGGAATCTTATAGGCGAAGGACAGGTAAATTCCGTCTTAGCACGTGCCATTTGTGACATAAATAGTCCAGACAATTTACGACGTGAGGCGAGTAGACGGGATTCTGGAATTTATGCAGTAAAAAGGCTCGGTAGCAGCGCTTTACTGGCCGCTGCGAGAGTGACTAGTAAAACGGGCAGATTTACTCCGCAATATGGCGATAATCAAGAGGGTAGGCCTATATATATGGAGATTTTTGGCGTGAGTGCTGATGCTGAGGAGGCTTGGTCAGGCTATCTCCAGAGTATGGTAGATCAGGCACGAAAGGACTTTGGTCGATTCATGGAAAGCAGAGTCACTAAGCTTTGCGCTTACGCCTCTCCCGGTGCCGATGAAAGATTCGCTAATGCTGTGAGGAGTGTTAATCCTTGTACATATGAAAAGCATGGTGGAGAGGTAGGCTCGTTTGGCGTTGTGGGTAGATTATCCGGTCCGTATCTTCGTCATGACGTGAAGTTTGACGTTCCTCAGGCTGCTCGCGTACTTGCGGGATTGGGGGGCGCCGCCCTCTCCTTGCTGGGTAATCTAAGAGGTCCGCTCGGTAATCCAGTTCCTGCTCGTATGGGCTCTGTTGAGGAAGAATTGCCGACTGCTGCTTAGGATAGTTATGCAAACCCCTTGATTTTATTGACATTTTTCGTCATAATGATTACTTAGAGAAGTAGTGTATTCATGGCGGGTGAAAATTGCGAGCGGGCAAATCGTGATTTTAGGCTATGGATTAGGGATCTTCACGGCCGTCTATCAACCACTAAATAAAGCGAGGAGTGTTTACGCCTGTGGCAAAAAAACCATCCACAAGCAGCGAGCGCGTCTATTTCACCTCTGGTGACAACGCCCTGCCGCTGCCAAACCTAATCGCTCACCAAAAAGATTCTTGGCGCTGGTTCGTCGAAGAAGGTTTGAGTGAGATATTTTCAGAAGTTAATCCAATTGACGACTATACTGGTCAAAAGTTGTCATTGAAATTCGGCAAATATTATTTTGGCGAGCCGAAAAACACCGACCAGTTTGCTAAAGAAAATAACTTGACATTTGAAGCGCCTCTGCACGCGACGGTTGAATTGACCAACAAGACAACTGGTCTGGTTGAGGAGCAAGAAATTTACCTTGGTGAATATCCATGGATGACCGATCGTGGTACGTTTGTTATTAACGGTACTGAGCGTGTAGTTGTCAGTCAGCTGATTCGTTCAGCGGGTGTATTCTTCACGGCTGAAACTGTGGCTGGTCGTAACTATTACGGCGCAAAGATTATTCCAGGCCGTGGTGCATGGATGGAGTTTGAGACGGCTTCTAATGGTGTGATTTACGTGAAGATCGATCGCCGCCGCAAGATTCCAGCAACGACATTGCTACGTGCTTTGGGCTACCCAAAGACTAGCGAAATTAAGGAGTTGTTTGCTGATATTGACACAGGCGACGTGAAATACATTGAGGAAACTCTAGACAAGGACACGGCGCGTGGTGCGAATGAGGCGCTAATTGAGGTTTATCGTCGTTTGCGTCCAGGTGATTTGGCGACGGTTGATAATGCTCGTCAGATGATTGAGCGGATGTTCTTTGACTTCAAGCGATTTGATTACTCCCGCGTTGGTCGTTATAAGATCAATCAGCGTTTGGGTCTTGATGTTGCTAATACGACTGAAAATCGTACGTTGCAGATGAGCGACTTGGTGGCGATTTTGCGTGAAGTGATTCGTCTTAACAACACCCAGGAGCCAGCTGATGACATTGACGCGTTGAATAATCGCCGTGTTCGTTTGGTTGGCGAGCTGATTGCCCGTCAGTTCCGCGTTGGTATGCTCAGGATGCAGCGCAACGCCATGGACCGCATGAGCGTGGCTGATATGGAAAGTGTTAGCCCAAGTCAGCTGATTAATGCTCGTCCAATTGTGGCGGCAGTGCGTGAATTCTTTACCTCAAGTCAGTTGTCGCAGCTACTTGACGAGGTTAACCCATTGTCAGAATTGAGCCATAAGCGACGCTTGAGCTCAACTGGCCCTGGCGGTTTGAGTCGTGAGCGCGCCGGATTTGAAGTTCGTGATGCTCACCCGACACATTACGGCCGTATCTGTTCAGTGGAAACACCAGAAGGTGCTAACGTTGGTTTGGTGTTGAACTTGGCGGCTTATGCTCGGGTTAACGAGTATGGTTTCATTGAGACTCCATATCTACGCGTCAAAGACGGTCGCGTGACTGACGAGCTTGTTTATCTGGATGCTTCACAGGAAATCGGTGAAGTTATCGCTGACGCTGGTGAAGTTTTGAATGAAGATGGTACTTTCCGCGATGAGCGCGTTAATGCTCGTAATAATATGCAGCCATCACAGGTTGACGCTAGCCAAGTTACTTTTATGGACGCAGCTCACCGTCAGATTCTGGGATCAACTGCAGCGTTGGTTCCGTTCATTGAGAAGACTCGCGTTGACCGCGCCTTGACTGGCTCAAACATGCAACGTCAGGCTGTGCCACTTCTTACTCCGGAGTCGGCAACTGTTGGTACTGGAATTGAGAAGGCTGTGGCTGAAAATAGTGGTCACTTAATCCAGGCTGAGGCAAATGGTGAAGTTGTTCGTGCTGATGCGGATGAGATCCATGTTAAATATGCTGACGGTGTAAAGATTTACACCCTGAAGCACTTTGTGAAGAATAATGACGATCGTTGTTACAACCAAAAAGTTCGTGTTGAGCGCGGCGATAAGGTGAAGAAGGGCGATATTCTGATTGAAGGCGCCTCAATTGCTGGTGGTGAAATTGCCCTAGGTAAGAACTTGTTGGTGGCCTTTATGCCATGGGGTGGCTACAACATGGAAGACGCGATTATCATGAGCCGTCGTTTGGTTGAAGATGATCGATTGACCAGTATCAATATTAAGGATTACACCGTTGAGGTCCGTGAGACGAAGCTTGGTCCGGAGATTGTGACGCGCGATATTCCAAACGTTTCTGAGGAAAGTCTGCGCCACTTGGATGAGAATGGAATTGTCCAAATTGGTTCTGAGGTTAAGGCGGGCGATGTTTTGGTTGGTAAGATTACACCAAAGGGTGAACAAGAACTGAGTTCTGAGGAACGCCTCTTGCGTGCTATCTTTGGTGAGAAGGCTAAGGATGTCCGTGATACCTCACAGCGCATGAATAATGCTGGCGGCGGTAAAGTTGTCGGCGTGAAGATTTTCAGCCGTGAGAATGGCCATGAATTGAAGGCTGGTGTCTTGATGCAGATCCAGATTTTTGTGGCGCAACTACGAAAGATTGGTGTTGGTGATAAGATGGCCGGACGCTTTGGCAACAAGGGCGTTGTAGCAAAAGTTCTGCCAGTTGAGGATATGCCGTTCCTAGAAGATGGTACGCCGGTTGATGTGATCTTGAACCCACTCGGTGTGCCAAGCCGTATGAACCTTGGTCAGCTGTTTGAAACACACCTCGGTATGGCGGCGCGAGCATTGGGCTACCGCGTGGCAACTCCGTCCTTTAACGGCGTGCCAAGCGAGAAAATTTCTGATGAACTAGAAAAAGCAGGACTAGCACGTGATGGTAAAAGCCAACTATTTGATGGCCGCACCGGCGAGGCCTTTGAAGAGCGCACCACGGTTGGTGTGATGCATATGATTAAGTTGCACCACATGGTTTCTGACAAGATTCACGCTCGTTCAACTGGTCCATACACCATGGTGACTCAGCAGCCACTTGGCGGTAAGGCACAAAACGGTGGTCAGCGCTTCGGTGAGATGGAGGTGTGGGCATTGGAAGCCTACGGTGCTGCTGCAACCTTGCAGGAAATGTTGACAATTAAGTCCGACGATGTCTATGGCCGCGCCAAAGCATACGAGTCAATAATCAAAGACGAACCGATTGTCGGTCCAAAACTGCCAGAATCCTTCAACGTGTTAGTTAAGGAGCTTCAAGGCTTGGGTCTTCGGGTTGACTTGGTTGATGACGAAGCGACAGTTGACGCTGAGCATGTTATCGCTTCAAGCGGCCCAGAGGATAAGACTGTGGCTACTAATGATGAAGAAGAGAAAGAAGTATACTTGGATGAGTCAGACGACATCGGCGAAATTGACGGCGGTATGAGTGTGCAAGATATTGATGAAGTAGAAGAAATAAAGGAGGACGCGTAAGATGGCAAATTCTGCATTTAACGCAACGGGCATCAGCGATTTTGACGCGGTTCGTTTGGCGGTAGCTAGCCCAGAAGATATTCTGAAGTGGAGCTACGGTGAGGTTTTGAAGCCAGAGACAATTAACTACCGCACCCAAAAGCCAGAGCGTGACGGCTTGTTCTGCGAGCGAATCTTCGGTCCGGTTAAGGACATCAATCCGCACGATTCCAAGCTCAAGGGCGTACGTTCGCGCGAAGCTGCGGTTGACAAAAACGGTGAGCTTGTTACCAAGTCGATCGTTCGTCGTGAGCGAATGGGCCACATCCAACTGGCAGTACCAGTGGCGCACATTTGGTTTATGCGTGGCACACCAAGCGCCATGAGTCAGCTGCTTGGTATGACGGTCCGTAATATTGAGAAGATTGTTTACTTTGCAACTTACGTTATCTTGAATGTTGACGAGGAAACTCGTGATCAATATTTGGCAGATTTGGAAGCGGAAACTGATTTGGCTCGTAAAGCTATCAAACTCCGCTATGAAAAAATGGCCGAGGAAGATGGTGCTGACGTTAAGCAATTAGCCAAAGAGCAAAGCCGCGAAGTTGAAGAGCTGGAAGAAAATTACGTCGGTAAGAAGTCGCAATTGGAAGGCTTAAACAAGGGCGCGCTGATTTCAGAAACTGAATATCGCAATTTGCCGGAAGAGTATGATGAGCTGATTGAAGTTGGCATGGGTGCTAGCGCAGTGAAGTCACTTCTGGATAATATTGACCTGCCAAAGCTAATTGCGGAATTGACTGAAGAAGCTGAAGGTGCGAAGGGTCAGCGACAGAAGAAGCTATTGAAGCGATTGAAGATGTTGGAGAGTATGGAAGCTGCCGGCATTAAGCCATCTAGTCTATGTATGACGGTTCTACCAGTGATTCCTCCGGATCTTCGCCCGATGGTGGCGCTGTCTGGTGGCCGATTTGCGACATCTGACTTGAATGACTTGTATCGCCGAATTATTAACCGCAACAACCGCTTGAAGAAGTTGATTGAGCTTAATGCGCCAGAAGTTATTCAGCGCAATGAAAAGCGTATGCTGCAAGAGGCGGTTGATGCTTTGATTGACAATTCAGCATCACGTGGTCGCGCCGTTAGCTCAACTGGTGGTCGCCGTAGCCTAAAGAGCTTGAGTGATATGCTGAAGGGTAAGCAAGGCCGTTTCCGTCAGAACCTTCTTGGTAAGCGTGTTGACTATTCTGGCCGTTCGGTAATCGTGGTTGGTCCAAAATTGAAGATCCACCAGTGTGGTTTGCCAAAGCAAATGGCACTAGAACTATTTAAGCCGTTTGTCATTAGCTGGTTGATTAAGAACGAATTTGCGCACAATATTCGCTCAGCTTCACGCCTAATTGAGGCTGGCGAGGCAGTGATTTGGGACGCGCTTGATTCAGCAATTGAAGGTAAGTATGTACTACTCAACCGCGCGCCAAGCTTGCACCGTTTGTCAATTCAGGCCTTTCAGCCAGTTCTAGTCGAAGGAAAAGCTATCCAATTACATCCACTAGTTTGTGCTGGATTTAACGCCGACTTTGACGGCGACCAGATGGCTGTTCACTTGCCGTTATCAAAGGAAGCCCAGGCTGAGGCTCGCGAATTGATGAGCGCAACTGCCAACTTGTTGAAGCCTGCTGACGGTGCGCCAGTTCTGCACATCTCACAGGACATTGTGCTGGGTAACTATTACCTAACTTACGACAAGCCGCAAGCTCAGACTGACGATATCAAAACCTACAGCTCAGTTTATGAGGCAGAGATGGCGTACGATAAGGGCGCAATTCAATTGCAAACCCCAATCCGTATTTTTGCCAAGGGCGAAATGCGCCAGACAACTTTGGGCCGTGTCTTCTTTAATGAGATTCTGCCAGAGGACTTCCCTTACGATAACAACGTTCAGACTAAGAAACAGCTGAAGAAGGTATTGGCGCAAATCTTTAACAAGTACGGCGCTGAAGAGACCGCTAAAATCGCTGACCGCATGAAGGGCCAGGCTTTCCGCTTTGCGACAACTGCGGCCGTGTCGACCGGTATGACCGACTACGTGCACTTTGATGAAATCTCTGAGTTTGTGGCTGAAGGTGACGCCAAGGCGGCTTTGATTTCTGAGCAGTTCGACCAAGGTTTGATCACTGAGGAAGAGCGCTACAATTTGACGGTCAGTGCCTGGCGAAACGTTGACAATAAGATTACCGCGTTCTTGAAGGACCAATTAGCACACATGGACACCAGTATTTCCATGATGGTTAACTCTGGTGCGCGTGGTGATATTTCCAACGTGAAGCTGGCGAGCGCCATGATTGGTATTCAGATGGACGCAACCAACCACGAAATTGAGCTGCCAATCCGTAGTTCCTACACTGGTGGTCTGTCCAGCCTTGAGGCCTTCGTGGCAACACGTGGTGCACGTAAAGGTCTGATCGACACCGCGCTGAAGACTGCTGACTCAGGCTACCTGACTCGTCGTTTGGTCGACGTGGCGCAGGACGTCTTCACGGTTGAGGATGTTGAAGGTGACGACGAAGGTTACGCAATCTACCGTTCAGAAACTGAGGAAACGATGATCGACTTCTCGAACCGCTTGGCTGGTCGTTACGCCGCCGAGACAATTCCGGGTCACGTCAACAAGGATGAATTGATCACTCGTGAAATCGCTGACTCAATTGATGATGATGAAAGTATCCAGAGTGTCAAGATTCAATCAGTCCTGTCAACCAACAACCTCAACGGCATCCCGCAGCGCAGCTACGGTGTTGATATGTCAACTGGTAAATTGGTTGGTAATCATCAGCCAGTCGGTGTCATCGCTGCTCAGTCGGTCGGTGAGCCAGGTACTCAGCTGACCTTGCGTACTTTCCACAACTCTGGTGTGGCCGGCGGTGACATCACCCAAGGTCTGCCGCGTGTTGAAGAATTGTTTGAG
The DNA here is from genome assembly GCA_938046775.1 of uncultured Candidatus Saccharibacteria bacterium. Taxonomy (GTDB): domain Bacteria; phylum Patescibacteriota; class Saccharimonadia; order Saccharimonadales; family Saccharimonadaceae; genus Nanosynbacter. Next base: position 20,145 of record CALIXB010000015.1, read on the forward strand.
GCGCGCACACCAAAGGGTCAGGCGTTTGTTACGGAAATTGCCGGGTTAGTTGACGTTTGGGAAGATGGCAAGAAGTACATCGTCCAAGTTACCCCAGAATCGGGCAAGGTTGAGCGCTTGCCGCTGGACGGCCGAACCATCGTAGTTAAGGCCGGTTCAAGCGTCAAGGCCGGCGACGTACTAGCAACTGGCGAAGGCGACACTCGCCCGCTCATCGCACCATTTGACGGTGTGGTTGAGTCGGCTGAGGATACTTTGGTGATCGCGGCTGAGGCTGGTGCACCAGCTCGCTATGAAATCCCAGGCACTATGCAATTGGTTATCAAGGCTAACGACGTCGTTGAGGCCGGTGACCGTTTGACGGCTGGTTCATTGAACCTACACGACTTGATGCGACTGAAGGGTGTCGAGGCAACTCAGCGCTACATTATCAATGAAGTGCTACGTATTTACGCCGCTCAGGGTCAAGACGTGGCTGACAAGCACCTGGAGATCATCGTTCGCCAGATGTTCAGTCGCGTCCAGATTGAAGATGCGGGCGATAGCGACTTTGTGACGGGTGACATCGTCTCTAAGGCAGCGGTAGTGAACACCAACAAACAATTGGCCGCTGAAGGTAAAAACCTCATCAGCTACACCCAGTTGCTGCTCGGTATCACTAAAGTGTCCATCTGGAGCGACTCATGGCTATCTGCTGCGTCCTTCCAGGATACCACTCGCGTGCTGATCAACGCTGCCGTATCTGGTCGTGCTGACCACCTGCATGGCCTCAAGGAAAACGTCATCATCGGCCGCAAGATCCCAGTGGGAACAGGCGCTGTCGAAGAGGCGGAAACCGACGAGCCAAGTGAGGACGAGTTCGCTGACAGTCAGGAAGAGGAGTTGGTTGTAGCTGTATAAGCCAACTAGCTTCCTTTCTCAGAAAACCGCCCCGATGAGTACGGGGCGGTTTTTGCTGTATTCAGTAGAGATAGACTAGTTATATAGATTGACGATAATACAATAAGTATGTATAATTATAAAATGTGTGGGCATTATCATAGGTAGACTATTTTATTAAAAATATAGGAGAAGATATGTCAGAACGCGGTCGTCCATTGATGTCGGCAGGAAATCGGGATATAGCAACTGCTTGGGAATATGCCCTGCGGTATGCTGGTGAAGAGGGGCATATTGCGACGCTCCCGGAAATTATCGAAGCAAGAGAGCTAGCTTACGAATCTTTCTGTAGAAAACATCACGGTGAACCGGGAAGGGATGAAACACTGCTCAGGAGAGCATGGAATCAAGCTTATGCTAGTGCAAGTAGTGAATATGTCGGAACGGGTGCTGATGGTTGCCAGAAAATTATTGTAGCTCATGGTGTTGGCCCACTATCTAACTTAGATGGAATTAAGGAGGCCTATGATCATGATCTTCGGGAAAACCCAGGAGGGGTAATTAGTACGGAGCAGTTTCGTAGTCTAGAGAATGGTAGCTATGGGGAGGTAAGGGTTATTGATGCCGATGAATTTGTCCCCTTGGCCGGGCAGTTATATAGGGATGGTGTCGAGATTCCAGAAGTAACCGTGCTCGATAAAGTAGACTATGAGAATTTTGTAAGGGAGAGACGCCTCGCTGCGAATGGTGAGAGGCTACTCGACCTACATCAGGCTATGCGTGATCCGCTGATAAGGATGCGTTTGGGCTCGCAGGCGTGTAGATATCTATGTACGCAGGCAAACCTAGCAGAAGACGTATTGAGACGAGCCGGGAGACTGATATATGGAGATCCTGTGCACATTATTGAACCTGTCTTCGAGACCAGGGGGCATGATTTAAGCGAACCAATGCCTTGTCGCCTATCATATAAAGAACATGTGGAACAAATCGCTACTTTAGGCAGGAATGCCGCGGCGCATATACTTGGTATTAAAGATTTTCAAGCACTGTATGCGAGGTGGAACAAGATGCTGGTTAGTCCATATTTTGCCAATCCAAGATCCTTTAGTAACTTTGTAGCTGTGCCAAAAGAAGCAGATATAGAAGCCGGTATCGGCGAATTACCTACAGCAGAAGAAATACTATCTGAAGACCCAGAACGTTTCATGCGGTCGACCGATGGAGAGGATGTGTCAGTGATTACGCCTGTGCGACTGGGTGACATTGGAGGAAAGACGTTCACACATTACCCAAAAGTTTCTCTAAAGGAACCATGCATGGACTCTAGTGACATGGAGTATCTGGTGAAATCATGCACTCCAGTTGGGGAGTATAAGACTTTTATGGTAGATGATGATTTCTTTCTGCGTTATACACTTGATCAGGTGTTCAGAATAAAACCTCGTGGTGCAAATGCATATAGAATCGTTAATATTGGTCGTAGGCATGAGCATAAGCCCGGCTACACATTGGTAACAGTCCAGTTCTTCATGGCTGATATTGACACGTCACGTCGTGTACCTCGTGCTGAGGAGATAAGTACTGACTTTGATAAACTGATGGATGCACGTGGCGTGCGATATCAGAATAATAGCGATAGCTGATACGATACAACGCGGCGTGTAGCAGGCGTATTCCCCATGTAAGAGATCTAAAGGAAGTCGCCACTTGAAGTATCGGCTGAACCTGTGTTATAATCTCCCCAGAGTTTCCTCTTTTCGGAGCGCGCGGTGGTTTGGATGTGTACAGACCGAATGCTCGGCAGAAAAGGTAAAGACACGGGGCGGAGTTGCTGAATCCAAGCCGTAGGCGCTAAGAGAAGCTGGTTTTTGCGTGTAAACGCTGTTGCCAGCCCACTCTGCGCCACCAGGCGAAATCGCCATAAATTAGTAAATCAACCAAGGAGAAATTGGATGCCAACAATCAACCAATTGGTGCGCAAACCGCGCCAAACGGCCAAGAAAAAGTCCAAGTCGCCAGCACTGGGTCGCATTCACAACGCCCTGAAAACGCGTTACTACGACCAAAATGCACCGCTCAAGCGTGGTGTTTGTGTGCGCGTGACGACCAAGACACCAAAGAAACCAAACTCAGCGCTGCGTAAAGTTGCCCGCGTGAAACTAAACAACGGCTACGAAGTCTGGGCCTACATCGGTGGTGAGGGTCACAACTTACAGGAGCATGCTGTGGTCTTGATCCGCGGCGGCCGTGTGCCTGACCTTCCAGGTGTGCGTTATCACATCGTTCGTGGCGCGTTGGACCTCCAGGGTGTCAACAACCGCAAGCGGGGCCGTTCGAAGTACGGTACCAAGAAAGGGGATAAGTAATCATGCCTCGTAAAGTTACCAAGAAACTACAACGTGAACTTAAGCCTGACCGCCGCTACCAAAGCGTGCTGGTGCAGCGCCTGATCAACAAATCAATGTTGGACGGCAAAAAATTGGCGGCCGAGCGGGCTGTTTACACCGCGCTGGAAACTGCTGCTAAAAAATTGGATTCAGAAGATCCACTAGCGGTATTTGAGAAAGCCTTGAAAAATGTCAGCCCGAACTTTGAAGTGAAGAGCCGTCGTGTCGGTGGTGCGAACTACCAGATTCCGTTCCCAGTTCAGGGACACCGGCAGCTACACTACGCGTTTAGTTGGCTAGTCCAAGCAGCCCGCGCTCGCAGCGGTATGCCATACTCGCAGCGTTTGGCACTGGAGATCGTTGATGCTTACAACGAAGCTGGCGCTGCCTTCAAGAAGAAAGAAGACACCCACAAGATGGCCGAAGCCAACCGCGCCTTTGCGCACTTTGCTCGCGGCTAATCGTTGCTTAAACGCAAAATCAGAAAATCGCTCTGTGAAAGGGGCGATTTTTGTTATAATAGATAAAATAGGAGGATAAATGGCAAGTTTTTCATTTGATATTGTGTCAGAAATTGACAAGGCCGAGATGAACAATGTATTCATGCAGGCGGAAAAAGAGATTCAAGGGCGGTATGATTTTAAGGGGACGAGTGCTGGAATTGACTGGCTGGATGATAAAAAAGGCCTGAAACTCACTGGTGATAATGAGTGGCAAGTTGATGCTGTATTAGATATAGTGCGTAAGAAGTTGGCGGCTCGTGGTCAGTCAAGCAAATCTCTAGACCTCACTAAGGAAAAAGTTACTTCAAATCTGAAGACTACTTGGGAGATACCGTTTAAGCAGGGTCTTGATCAAGCGATAGCGAAACGGATCGCTGCGGATATTCGCACCAATGCCCCAAAAGCCAAACCGCAAATCCAGGGCGACCTCGTCCGCGTTACCTCTGCTTCAAAAGATGAATTACAAAAAGTCATTAGTTTAGTGCGTGAGAAAGATTATGACACGCCACTGCAATTTGTGAATTATAGGTAAGGTAGTAATAAAATGAATCAAAAATCAATTAAGAAATTAAGAATCTTAGCAATTGTCCTAGGTGTAATCTTTTTAATCTCAATCATTATTGGGGTGGTTGTTCTTAATAATAATCGTTCGTCCGGCGTTAGTAGCTCAGCAAAGAAGAAGATTCAGGACTTACTTTCTGAGGAGAACTCTCGGCATTATCGTAAGGTTGTCTCTAAGTACGGCTTTTCGTTGCAATATGATAAGGAAACGTTTGTTGGCGAAGGCCACGTTCTTCATAAAGAATCTAACAGTAAGGAATATCGTGCTGATTTATACAGTGACGATGAGTTAAATGAAAGTCGTGCTTACGCAATTCTTAAATTAATATATCGGCAGAATCCAGAGAAAGATAAGAAAGATGGTAACTTTTCGCTTACGAAAATTATGCCCGAGCTTTCGATTACAACTTCGCGCAAGAAGAACTATTTTGACCGCTCAACGATGCCCGATGAGTATAAGGATACTAAGAAATATTCCGACTTAGACCTGCTGCTTCAGGGCGATATCAATAGCCGTAAGAAAAAAGACTCAAATATGAAATATCACACTGGAGATGTGACAATTTCTGGTCTGCAGTTTAAGAAACTGGTCGTGGATTATGGAAGTACCTATGACGGTAAGTGGCAGAAAACTGGCGAGAGCACAATATATATGACTATTCAGAATGGTAGACCGTATTGGATATCGATATTTGCGCTGAGTAAGAATGTATATATGCAGCCATACATTGACCAGCTGGAGTCGTTAGTGGGTGCTGTTACTTTCCAGAAGCCAGATGAGAGCTATCTGGTTAGTGCTAATGACGGAAGTGGTCATCTGGCCGATTCGGGAATAAGCCTAGCTAAGGCAGAGAACTTCTCGAAAGATAAGAATACTACGAACACCCTAAGTACCTTAGATGAGAAATCTATTATTAAAGTGGTAGCTAGGAACCAAATCTCTACAGTTCGTGTCGGGACAATTCGTTGCGCTGATATGATATACACAGCTCAAAATGGTGCCACTATGCGATTAAATGGTCTGTGTACTGGAGGGATTGGTAGTGGCTCAATTGTTTCGGATGATGGCTATATTGCTACAAACGGCCACGTGACAGAAGTCGCCAACCAGAGTATGATCAGGGGATTGCGGTCAAGAGAGCAGTGGGACACTTATTGTCATTTTATGATAAATGCTGGCTACATAACCAGACAGGCCCTAGTTGATCTAATAAAAAAATCACAGGGCGGTGATCAGTCTGCGACGGCAGCCATCCAAGGCCTTATTGATAATGTGCCGATTGATAATATTCGGTCAGAAAATGATCGATATGATTATATTATCCAGACCTCAAATGACCCGATTGTTCATGATAGAAGTAATCCGGAACTTTCGAGATGGAAGAAGACTCCAACCAACGTTAGCGCTAAGAAGATTGACGCAGAAGTCAATTTGCGACAGGCTAGGATGGATTTAAATAGCGACAAAACCGATGTGGCAATTTTAAAGATTGACGGTAGATTCCCGGCAGTTGACTTAGGTGATAGTAATGGTTTGTCTCAGGGTGATCAGGTAACGGCAATTGGCTATCCAGCAGTTGTTGATAATGGCACACAAACAAAGCAAGCTAAGACTGTGCCAACAGTAACTCAGGGTAGTGTCAGTGGCATGAGAAGAGACGCTGGTGGTCACAAATTATTCTCGATGACGGCACAAATTGCCGCTGGAAATAGTGGAGGACCCGCCTTTGATAAGAACGGTAAGCAAATAGGTCTGAATACTTATGGTGGTGCAGCCTGTGCAAACAGTGATAAAAAGAATAATTCATGTTTTGGAAGTGGTGTTTTCCGTGATATCGCTGATCTAAAAAGTATGGCCAAGAAAAATAATGTTAAGCTTTCGTCTGATGGTGAGCTAACTAAGCTCTGGAAAGACGGCTTAGAGGATTTCTCTCAGGGTAAATATTCTAAGGCGAAAGATAAGTTTGAGAAGCTTGATAAAAAATACTCCGGCAATTATCTAGTTACAAAGATGATTGATGTAGCTTCTAACACCCCAGATGATTATGTAGAACCTAAAAAGTCCGACAAAGAGTCTGGCGGCGTAGCAGATGCTGGGGCGAATAAAAAGTCTGAGACAGATAAGACGGACAATGATACTGTGATGATTGTAGTAGTTGTGGTCATTGCCTCTACGGGAGCATTGTTCTTGGTAGTGTCAATCATTGCCATTATAGTTTCCGTCAGTAGTCGTCGAAAATTTACTGCCTACCCGCAGTATGTAGTCGGCCAGTATCCGCAGCAGTCACCATATCAGCAACAGGACTATCAGCAAGGTCCTGTGTCCCCACGGCAATATCCATCACAGCAGAGTCCTATACCTTCACAACAATATCCGCCGCAGGGTTATTATCAACAATCGCCAGGCCAGTACCCACCGGCGCCTATTCAGGCTTCAGGCAATTATCCGCCTACTGGGTCGATTTCAGAGGTTGATGAATCTAAAAATCCGCCAGCTCAAAGCTAGTCAAAATTACAGATAACTGATATAATAAAACGCAAGAGTAGTTTTTTGGTGCCAAAAAATTGACCAAAGATCTCGACAAATTAACGTAATATAAAGGAAAATTATGGCAGAGACGAATGTTCCGCTGAAAAATTTTAGAAATATCGGTATTATCGCCCATATTGACGCCGGTAAAACGACGACAACTGAGGGTATTTTGTACCGCACTGGTTTGACCCACAAAATCGGTGTAGTCAAAGGCGACGGCGACGGTGCGACCACTGACTGGATGGCGCAGGAAAAAGAGCGCGGTATCACCATCACCTCGGCAGCGGTGACTTGTTTTTGGAAGGGTCATAAGATCAACATCATTGACACCCCAGGGCACATCGACTTTACTGCCGAGGTGGAGCGTTCACTCCGCGTCCTCGACGGTGCAGTGACGGTGTTTGACGGCAAAATGGGCGTTGAGGCACAGTCTGAGACAGTGTGGCGCCAGGCTGACAAATATGGTGTGCCGCGTATCTGCTTCATCAACAAGATTAACCAAACTGGTGGGGACTTCTGGAAATCTCTGGAATCAATTCACAACCGTTTGAGCAAGCAAGCGTTCCCAATCCATATCCCAATTGGTTTTGAAAAGACTATCAATGGTGTGGTTGACCTAATCGACATGAAGGCGTACACCTATACTGACTTTGCTGACCATGAGTTGGTGCAGGGTGAAATCCCAGCTGACATGCTGGAGAAATGCCAAAACGCCCGCAGTTTGTTGGTGGAAAATGCGGTTGAAGCTGATGATGAACTGATGATGAAGTTCCTCGATCAAGGCGAAGAGGCGATTACTATCGACGAGCTCAAGTCTGCCTTGCGCAAGCGCGTGCTGGCTGGCGACTTCTTCTTGGTTACTGGTGGTGACGGCCGCGGCGTTATCGTGGAGAAGCTGCTTGACTTGATGGTTGACTTCTTACCAAGCCCACTGGATGTCGACGAGATTTGGGGTAAAAATCCAAAGACTGGCGACGAAGTGAGCCGCAAGCCAGACGACAAAGAGCCGATGAGTGCCTTGGCATTTAAGATCGCCACTGACCCATTTGTTGGTAAGCTGATCTTTATCCGCGTCTACTCAGGTGTTTTGAATTCTGGTAGCTACGTTCTGAATACCACTACTGGCGATAAGGAGCGTATAGGCCGTATTGTGCGCATGCATGCTGACAAGCGCGAAGATATCGATAAGATTTCTGCCGGCGACATTGCCGCAGTGGTTGGCTTAAAGAACACTGGTACAGGTAATACCTTGACTGATCCAGCGCATCCGATTGCCCTAGAATCAATTGAGTTCCCAGAGCCGCCAGTTTCCATCGCCGTTGAGCCGAAATCAAAGGCTGACCAAGAAAAAATGGCGCTGGCTTTGCAGCGTTTGTCCGAGGAAGACCCAACCTTCCGTATCCATACTGATGAAGAAACTGGCCAGACTATTATGTCCGGCATGGGTGAGTTGCACCTGGACATCTTGATCGACCGCATGAAGCGCGAGTTTAAGGTTGAAGCTAACATCGGTGAGCCACAAGTGGCCTTCCGAGAATCAATCAAAGGCAAAGCTGAAGTTCAAGGTAAGCACGCCAAGCAGTCTGGTGGTCGCGGTCAATACGGTGATGTTTGGGTACGATTTGAACCAAACGAAGCTGGTAAGGGCTTTGAGTTCATCGACGAAATTAAGGGTGGTGTGGTTCCTCAGGAATATCGCCCAGCTGTCATGAAGGGTATCAAGGAAACTTTGGAGGGCGGTGTTATCGCTGGCTATCCAGTGGTTGACGTTAAAGCGACGCTGTATGATGGTTCGTACCACGATGTCGACTCCTCAGAACTAGCCTTCTCGTTGGCGGGTTCATTGGCGGCTCGCGAAGGTATCAAACAAGCAACACCAATTCTGCTTGAACCAGTCATGAAGGTTGAAGTAACCACCCCAGAAGAGTTCATGGGCGACATCATCGGCGACCTTAACTCACGCCGCGGCCGTATCGACGCTATGGAAGATTTGATGGGCGGCGCTAAGCTGATCAAGGCATTTGTGCCATTGGCGAATATGTTTGGTTACACCTCAGATATCCGCTCGATGTCGCAGGGTCGCGCAGCCAGCACCATGGAATTAGCGCAGTACGAGGAAGTACCACCGAACGTGGCGCAGGAGATTATCGAGAAGCGCTCTAAATAATCTCATAAGATAAGGAAAAATCCTCAGAGTAACTCTGAGGATTTTTATTTGGTTAGACTTATATTTTTATAGATTTGGTATTTTCAGATTTCGATTATTTAACTCCGCATGGATACGATTAGCCAGTCTATTTGCTTTTATTGATTGCGTACTTTTGGGGCCGTATCTATTTTTAATGTCCACCAGTCGCTGATCCATAGTCAGAGATTCGCCATTTGGGCCTGTCGTCATGTCTGCTATATTTAAGATCAACAACTCATCTGTCCAGCTTTCTATATCAGGGTTGCCGTGGTCAAATACGGCGTCGGCCCAGTCAAAACCGGACAATCTCAAGATTCTGCCGCCCTCATGTTCATGCTCTGTCTGATTTTCAACAAAGGCATAGGCGAAATCATGAATTAATCCCATTGCGAATAAGCTGCGCGCTTTATCCTCTTCCATTTTAAAAACGTTGCGGGCCAGCTTGTATGATTTATAGGCGACGGAGCGCATATGAAATAGTCTGGAGTCAGATAATCCGATGAATTGGGATAAATCTTCTTTCATTATGCTTGAGTAATGCGACGAAAAATGTTAATTAATTGGCGTCGAATCGGGCGACCAACTATGTTACCGAAAGATGCGCCAATTGCTACCGCTACGCCGATGAGAATTGCCCTGGCTAGGATGGCTAAAGCGGGTAAGAAGTTGACGCTATTTGGTGGATATAGTACGACTCCCATTAAGCCGTTGTAAAGAGACAGCCCCGGAACTAGTGGGACAATTCCCGCTGCGATGATAGCTAGAGAAGGGAATTTCCATAATCTGGAGGTGAGGACAGCTACTAGTCCAATGACTGCTGCCGCGATGCCGCTGGCTGTGACGATATCAAATCCGAAGCTCATAACTAATCGTGAAATCCACCAGCCAAATATTGCAATCAAGCCCGAAATAATCATACCTAACCACTTTGCGTGATTTCTTAAAACAAATGCCGCCGCAATAATTCCGGCACCCAAATATTGTGTATGTTTATCAGCCAAGGTCAAACGATCTGGCGTTGCTGGGAAAGTAATACCAAACTTTGTGGCAATATAAAGCCCGACCATCACGCCAGCAATTACGCCACCTGTTGCCATTACTACCTTTAGTAATCTGGCGTTTGCTGTCATGTAGTATTCATCAATTGCGTCCTGGAATGCACCAACAAACATCAGTCCAGCCACCAACAGGACGATTCCGCTAATCACTAACAAAGTGGTATTGACACTCAGCCCCAGATAATTACTACACCAAGCCGTACCAGCCGCTGTCAGTGTGACAAAGATTGCTACAAGGGACTGAGAATAGAAAAGTGGTGCGCCAATATGTCCCAGCCAGCGCAATAAACCAGTCGCTAAAAATCCCATTAAAAACGCCAAGGCTGCCATTAGTGGACTGCCGCCATATAAAGTAACTGAACCGGCGCTAACAAGACCTCCCGCTGCGTAAACGACTAGTCCGGAGTGCTTATTTGGTTTTTTAAGTATCTGCTGCAGCCTTTCCTCAGCTTCTTCTAAGGGAAGTTGTTTATGACGAATATCAAGAGCTAGTAGCTGCAAGGCTTGGATTAATTGGTAATTAGGGTCGTCTGGTACAATGACCCGCGCCATCGTCAGCGGCTCGTGATTGACGCCACGGTCTTGAGAAACCGTCACTAATGTATAACTAATGTCTATGTGGACGCGCTTCTGGCAGTAGGTCTGAGTTATTCCTTGCGACATACGCACCACATCGCGCGCCACCACTCCCATACTCAGGAGTTGCTCAGCAATGGTCATAGTCATGCGCAGGGCTCGCATGTTCGGCGTTAAACTGTCGTCAATTTTTTCCAAATCATGCACTGGCTCAAAGCTATAAAAATTAGCCACTCTGGCTAGTGATTGTTCGATAATTTTTGGTACTTTTTTCTTCACAATATCTAGTGTAACAAATTTTATGCCAATAGAAATAGCCCGCCAAGAGAGCTTCAGCAGAAGCCTATATATCTACTCCTGACGAGTGTGTTATTGCCCATATCACACGTCAAGATGAGGATCGGGTAGATGAAAAGAAGTTCTAGTCAACTTTCTGTAAGACAATTCCCGTTCTGGCTGGCAGATAAACTTTAAGATTGTGATTATTGCCGACTGGGGAGGTGAAAAAGCGAGAGCTGTGGCTGATACGTTCCTGTCCGCCAAATGCTTTATCATCGGTGCTTAATATCAATTGGTAAGAGCCAGCTTCCGTGGGCAATTCGTAGTCTGTTTGGGATTTATCTGGGGAAAAATTGATAACAAATAGAAATTCGCCGTGCATGAAGCTGACTATGTGATCCGATTGGTGAACTGTAAGGTGGCTGATTTCATCGCCGTCAGTTTTCTGAATAATCTTCATTAGCGCCTCGTCAAATTCGCCCAGCCACTGGTACTTGAGAAAACCGTTATCACGTAAACTCCACTGGCGCCGCGCGTGCTTGAACGACCAATTATTGCCTTCACGCGGAAAATCAATCCATTCCGGATGTCCGAATTCATTGCCCATAAAGTTAAGGTAACCGCCGCCGTGCAGCCCAGCGGTCAGCAGTCGAATCAGTTTATGTAGGGCTATGCCGCGTTCCACAGTCAGATCGGGGTCGGCTTTATCCATGTGCCAATACATGGCCTTGTCGATCAGCCGAAAAATCAGTGTCTTGTCACCGACTAAGGCTTGGTCATGGCTCTCGGCATAGGTGATGACTTTTTCCTCTGGGCGATGTGAACTCAACGTATACACCAGCTCGCCCAAATCCCAATCTTCGTCACGCTTTTCTTTCAATGTCTTGATCCAGAGATCGGGCGCACCCATTTGCAAGCGATAATCAAAGCCTAAACCGCCATGTTCAGTCGGTGCCGCCAAGCCCGGTAACCCACTCATTTCCTCGGCAATGGTCGTGGCATCGGGGCGAACAGCGTGAATGACATCATTTGCCAGTCTGAGATAGACCAAGGCGTCCTTATCGACATCATCAGTAAAATAATCATCATATCTGGTAAAACTTTTGCCCAAACCGTGGTCGTGATACACCATGCTGGTCACACCGTCAAACCGAAAGCCGTCAACATGGTATTCATCCAACCACCAGCGGCAATTGCTGGCGAGAAAGTGCAGTACTGCCGGCTTGCCATAATCAAACAACCGCGAATCCCAGGCTGGATGGTCGTGAGCTTTGAAATATTGCGTCGGGCTGCCCGCGAAATTGCCGAGGCCCTCAACCTCATTTTTAGCGGCATGGGCATGAACGATGTCAATGATGACGCGCAGCCCCAAACCGTGTGCCGTGTCCACCAGTCGCTTAAAATCATCGGGCGTGCCAAAGCGTGACGACACCGCAAAAAAGTTGCTGACGTGATAACCAAAACTGCCGTAATATGGGTGTTCGGCAATGGCCATCAGCTGGATGGTGTTGTAGCCAGCTTGCTTGATGCGTGGCAGGACGACCGCGGTAAATTCATTGAAGCTAGCGACCTTTCCCTTCTCACTGCTCATACCAATATGCGCCTCGTAAATCAGTGGCACGTTTGGCGCAGGTGGAATATCATGTTGCCACTGATATGGCTTATCCGGCTGCCAGACCACGGCCGAAAAATCCACCGAATCATCATCTTGGACAACGTAGGTGGCGTATGACGGCAAGCGCCAGCCGTCGCCATTTGGCCAATAGACGCGCAGCTTATATTTCTGCCCGTGATGTAACGCATCCTTCGGCAAATCAACGCTCCATGTACCATGTGCGCCAGGCCGCAGGGCAAACTCTTCGCGTTCTTGCCAATCAGAAAAATCGCCCACCATCACTACGCGCGTAGCATTCGGTGCCCATTCGCGAAATGTCCAGCCCGCCGCTGTCTGGTGCAGGCCAAAATGACGAAATCCCAGCGCAAAATCCGCCGGCGATTTGCCGTCAAAAACTTTCTCGAGTGTCGACGAAACATAAGCCTCGCGATCCTTGATGACACCCTCATGCGGTGCCAACCACGGATCAAGCTCAACCAGCGTTTTCTTGCTCATGGTTATAGTATACCGCATGAGGCAATGCTTGTGCTTGAAGTCTGCCATATTGCAATATACGATACATACATGGAACTACCAAAAGCTGGGACAGGTATTGATTTACTTGGTCGATTGTCCAAAGATGATTGGCGACAGATTGCTGCTGCAAACTTATGTCTCGGTGGGGAAAGTGAGGCTGAGGCCCTTGGTGACGTGGAGAAAGTCATGCGCACAGACGAAATTGAAGGCGAGCGAGCGAGAGTTATTGGCTATAGGCAGACCGAAGATGGTTCATATGAGTTATGCGCTGTTGAGGGTGTGTTCGATTTGGTGTCATCCCTAGAAAACAACCCTGAGATTCCAGCGCCTTTTGCGACTTACACTAAAGAAATGGCGGCCTTGTGTGTACGTACTTTAGAAAATGATAGGCCAAATGATTATTATTTTCCGCTTGATCCGCAAGCTATTTTGTCGGCAGAATTATTTCCAGACGACAGTGTATTGCCTCGATATATTCGTAAATTATGTCATTATGTTGATAAAACTCAGGAAGCTGTTGAGAAAGATGACGTTAGGGATGCTGTGTCCAGAAAATATCTCATTGATGACCTAAATGGTCTGCTGGATGATATATCACAGGGGACCGAGGTGAGAATAGATTGCCGGGCGTATAGACGAAGAGCTGGTGGCATTGAATATGGCGTTGACGTTGAGGCAAGAGCGCAAGTACTATTTGGCGCTGCGCCACTGTTTGCGTGGCGAGATAATCGTCCTATTTTGGAAGTGGCTGACCTAAAAGATAGTTCGGTGGTTTTTTATATTGACATAAAAGACGTAGTTGATATTCTGCCAATTTATGAGAGTGGTTATAATAATAGCAATGATTTGTTTGAGACAGTTTTTGTGGAGAAGTTTCAGCAGTTAGCTTGGCAGCTGGCAACAGGCCTTAAGTATACAGATGAGCCGTATTTTTCAAATACTGTCCGTAATTACATAAAAACGCTTAGTAAAGCACTGCCTGATGAGCTTGGTTTTAACGCCATTGGTCTTTCGGGTTTTGTTATATCGCCAAGCGGTGCAAATAATAAATTGCAGTACGAATTCATTGATAGCGATGGAGCTTATTTTAATGCAGTGAAATTTGTCAGGTATGATGGTGCTATTTATGCTGTGCTTGAATTATTGCTTCATGACGATTCAAATGGCTCATCAAGAAAAATATATGCCGTACCTAGTCGTGATAAATTATTAAGATTCGAGAGCTTAAATAATGACGCGGAAGACTTAGAGCTTGCTGTTGATTTACTGCATGATATTGCTCGGGATGTGAGTGAGGTATTTGGTAGCGAGGTTTTTTATGATTTTTCCCTGGAGGAGCAGTTAGAAATATTAAAGCAATACGAGGATGAGTCTCGTGGTGCCATTAGGACTATTAGTGAGCCGAGGGAGTTTAAGGGTGAATGTGTAGTAATGGCCTATCGCTGCTTACCTGGTGATCTACTGAGTAATCTGTCGTGGAATGACGCTACCCTAAAAGAAGTGGGTGTCGGCGAAGAGACTGAACCTTTTACTCTACGGGCGGATAAAGTTGAATTGTGGAATCCAGAACTTGAAGACTCGTCATATTTAACTAAGCAAATATCAAACATTTTAGATTTGCCGCTAAGCCTTGGGGAGCCGATGCTGATAGTGGGAAATTCTAAAGACGACGTTCTTTATCTAGTGAGAGTTCGTGACATTGTTGGCTTGTCGCGCGGTAATCCTCAGGACATTTCATGATATAATCAGACAGATTATGCAGCAAAAACCGTTTTCTTTTGAAATAACTTCGCGATTTAATGGCGCCTTGGCGCGGACTGGTGTGATTCATACGCCGCACGGCGATATTAAAACGCCGGCATTTATCGTGGTCGGTACTAAGGCTAATGTCAAGGCGATGATCCCAGAGATGGTGGCGGATGTCGGTGCGCAAGCGGTGCTAGCGAACGCCTATCATCTGTATTTGCAGCCGGGTCATGAACTGATTGAAAAGGCTGGTTATTTGGGCAAGTTTATGCACTGGGATGGGCCGACGTTCACCGATAGCGGCGGCTTTCAGGTGCTAAGTCTGGGCTCTGGTTTTAAGAAAGTTCTGGCCATGAGTACTGATGTTGACGAGGAAATTGCCATCGCTAAAAAATCGTCGCGCCACGCTTGGGTGGATGAAAATGGCGTAATATTCAAGTCGCACCTCGACGGCTCGTACCACAAATTTACGCCGGAATTATCTATGCAAATCCAGGCCGGAATCGGTGCGGATATTACCTTTGCTTTTGACGAGCTGACTTCGCTGATTGACCCGTATGATTATCAGGTGGAGGCATTGGCGCGGACGCACGCGTGGGCGGAGCGGAGTTTGGCGGAAGTTAAACGTCTGCGTGAAGCTCGTCCCGACAAGCCGTATCAAGCATTGTTTGGCGTGCTGCAAGGCGCAAATTATGAAGATTTACGCAAGCAAACGGCTGAATTTTTAGGCACAATGGATTTTGACGGCTACGGCATCGGTGGTGCGCTGGAAAAGGAAACCATGGCCCAGACGATCCAGTGGGTCAATCAAATCTTGCCCGAGAACAAGCCGCGGCATTTGCTCGGTATTTCCGAGCCTGATGATATTTTTGCGGCAATTGAGCAGGGAATTGACACCTTTGACTGTGTCAGCCCGACGCGCGTGGCTAGAAACGGCGCGGCCTATACGCCATTTGGTCGGGTTAATGTGCGTGGCCAAAAATACCGTGAAATGTTTGCGCCGATTATGGACGATTGTGATTGCTATACTTGCAAGAATTACACGGCAGCCTATCTCTGTCATCTTTTACACGCCCGCGAGTCGTTGGCTGGAACGTTGCTGTCAATTCACAACGAGCGGTTTATCGTTAAGTTGGTCGATGATATTCGAGCCAGCTTGGAGGATGGGACTTTTTACGAGTTCCGCGATTCGTTCCTGGCGAAGTATTATAGTAAGAAATAGGCTATTTACAACTGATTGGAAAATCGTTATAATTAAACTCATACGCCGTGAGGTCTTTTTAATGGACTGTACCCGCGTGAAAAATAATAATTAAATTAAGGAGAACTTCTACAAATGGCAGATGCATTTGACCGAAGCAAACCGCACGTTAACGTTGGTACAATGGGCCACGTTGACCACGGTAAGACTACGCTGACTGCTGCGATTACTGCAGTGTTGGCAAAGCGCCTTCCAAGCGCAGTTAACAAACCTGTTGCGTACGACCAGATCGACAACGCACCAGAAGAGAAGCAACGTGGTATTACTATCGCGTCTTCACACCAAGAGTATGAATCAAAGAATCGTCACTATGCACACGTTGACATGCCAGGACACGCTGACTACGTCAAGAACATGATCACCGGTGCTGCTCAGGTTGACGGTGCAGTTTTGGTTATTGCCGCAACTGACGGTCCAATGCCTCAGACTCGTGAGCACGTTTTGCTTGCAAAGCAGGTTGGCGTGCCAAAGATCGTTGTCTTCTTGAACAAGATGGACATGGCTGACGAAGAAATGGTTGAGCTGATCGAAGAAGAAGTTCGCGAACTTCTTGAAAAGAACGGCTTCGACAAAGACGCTCCAATTATCAAGGGTTCTGCTCTTAAGGCTCTTGAAGGTGACGAGAAATACGAAGACGCTATTATGGAATTGGTTGATGCAATGGATAGCTACATTCCAGAGCCAGCACGTGACATGGACAAACCATTCATTATGCCAATTGAGGACGTCTTCTCAATTAAGGGTCGTGGTACAGTAGCAACTGGTCGTATCGAGCAGGGTGTTGTTAAATTGAACGACGAAGTTGAAATCGTTGGTTTGAAGCCAACTCAGAAGTCAGTTGTAACTGGTATTGAGGCCTTCAAGAAATCTCTTGACCAAGGTCAAGCAGGTGACAACGCAGGTGTCTTGCTACGCGGTATTGAGCGCAGCGACATTGAGCGTGGTCAAGTTTTGGCAAAGCCAGGCACAATTACTCCACACACTGAGTTTGAAGCTGAGGTTTATATATTGAAGAAGGAAGAGGGCGGTCGCCACACTCCATTCTCCAAGGGCTACAAGCCGCAGTTCTACTTCCGCACCACGGATGTGACTGGTGAAGTTGAACTTCCAGCTGACAAAGAAATGGTCATGCCAGGCGACACTGTAACCTTTAAGGTTAAGTTGCTTGCACCAATCGCTATGGAGCAAGGTTTGAACTTTGCTATCCGCGAAGGCGGCC
Organism: uncultured Candidatus Saccharibacteria bacterium; assembly: GCA_938046775.1. GTDB lineage: Bacteria > Patescibacteriota > Saccharimonadia > Saccharimonadales > Saccharimonadaceae > Nanosynbacter. The sequence goes on from CALIXB010000015.1 coordinate 37,469, forward strand.
GTACCGTTGGTGCTGGTGTTGTTACAAAGATTAATAAATAATCTCTGTAGTACAAGCCTAATTAAATCCCCCGGGTTACCGGGGGATTTTTGATGTCGTCGTGATAGTACATATCTAATCGACAGTTATCGGATTAAAACATTGTTCAGAAATATCTAATGTATAGAGCGGATAGCGTGGACCGTTATTATCCTCCTCGTTGACGGATGTAGTCTTTGTAACCTTCATGCCCATTTTCCTGCCGTCTCTTGTGGTTGAAAATTGAGGAAGACAGAGGTATTGCTCATTCTCGCCGTACGGGAAAGATACGGGTTTAGTGAATTGCCCTACGTTACTTTTCTTCTCTTTGCACTCAGCTGTATTCTTTAAGGTTTCTGCTGGAATATAATATCTATAGTCTACTGCTAATGCAGCTGTTTTACTCATTAGATCCGAAACCCTAGGCTCCCTTTTTCCATGGGTTTGTTCGGTGAAATTTACATTATCAAATGTAAACCTAACTGTATCGCCTCCATCACACAAGTATACTGAGCAGTCTGCCATTTCGGGGAATCCGTCATAGGTTCTTGCTGTACAGTAAGCTGAAAACCCTTCTCGTACACCATTTTCTGAATAATAAATCGAATTCTTTTCTATATCTATTCCTTTTTCGGAGTCGTTATTTTTCGGCTGAGGCGTAGCAGTTTCAGAGCTGCTGTATGGAGCTGAGCTTGAGCTTCCGGCGTCAACTCCTTTCTCTTCTACACATCCGGCTAAGAAGCATGACGGCAGTAAAGCTAATGCGGCAAGCGCTCGGTACGTTCTCGCGGCGCCTATGCGTGATGTTTCCTTTGTTTGTGGCCCTCTCTCCATATATCCTCCCATTGATAATATGTAAAAGTTGATAAATTTCCAATATTATACATATTTATTGATGTAAAGTAAAATCAATTGACAAAGTGATAATGTTTATGACAAAATGAAACCATCTAACGTAAAAAGAAAAAGGAGATATGGTGAATAAACAGAAATTGGTGATTATCGGTGGTGGCGGAATGGTTGGCGCGACGACGGCGTATGCGTGTGCGCTGCGCAGTGTGATTGAAGAAATTGTATTGATCGACCGCAATGCGGATTTGGCGTGGGGTCAAGCCGCGGACATCAACGACGCCATGGGGCTTGACCGCAATGTGGTGGTGCGCACGGGCGACTATGCTGATATCAACGACGATGACATCGTGGTCATCACCGCTGGTTCGCCGCAGTTGCCAGGTCAGACGCGACTGGAATTGGTCGGCGTCAATGCTAACATTATGCGCGACATCGTCAAAAACATCATGGCCGGTGGCGCCAAGCCGTATTTGGTGGTCGTCAGTAACCCAGTTGATGTCTTGACCTATGTAGCTTTGAAAGAATCGGGACTGCCAAAAACCCGAGTGTTCGGCACGGGAACGACGCTGGACACCACACGCCTGAAGTCATACCTGGCAGACGCGCTAAACGTCGATAGCAAAGCAGTTGATGCCTACATCTTGGGTGAGCATGGCGACTCTTCGTTTTCGACCATTGAAACCGCGCAGGTTGGTGAGGTGCCCATTCGAGAATATCCAGGCTTTACGGAGGAGATGATTGAGGGCATTGAGCAGAAAATCCGTGACCGCGCCTACCGAGTGATCGAGACAAAGAAGTCGACGTATTTTGCTATTGGTTTTGTGGTCTCTAAAATCGTTTCAGCTTTGCGTCAGTCAACACGTACAGTCTACCCAGTCTGTTCGCTGGCTGAGGGTGAATATGGACTGGACAATGTGGTGCTGGGCTTACCGTCGATTATTTGTTGTGACGGCGTGAAAATTTTGACGGGCTATCCACTGACCGAGCGCGAGAAGCAATCGCTAAATAACTCCGCTGCGATCATCGGTGGAATGATCGCCCACCTTGATAAAGACCAGGAAAATTGATATAATCACCTAGTTACTACTAATTTATCTCGAGAACTCGGTTGTTCGTACGGTAGAATGATTAGAGGTTACGAGATTGCACATAAGGAGGAGCTATGGCTCAAGATACCGGGATCAAAATCCGCATCCGTCTGAAGGCGTACGACCACAAGGTCATCGACCAATCGGCAAAACAAATCATCGACACCGCGATTCGCACCGGCGCGAATGTTGCTGGCCCAGTGCCACTACCAACTCGTCGCAGCACCTACACAGTGGTGAAAAGCCCACACGTGTACAAAATGGGTGGTGAAACCTATGAGCGCCGGGTTCACAAGCGGTTGATCGACATCACCAACGCGACACCAAAGACCATCGACAGCTTGCAGAATTTGAACTTGCCAGCTGGCGTTGACGCTGAGATTCGTATGTAATTTTAATGCACTAGAAATTTCCGCCTCTTGAACGGGGCGGATTTTTTATGCTATAATTTTCATCAAGCTTATGACAAAACAAAAATCTCGTACTTACGCCCGCAACCGCTCAAAGTCCAGCGCTTTGTTCAGCCGCAAAGGACGTGAGCGAATTTATGAAAATGACGGCACGTTCTTTTTGAAATTGGTGATATTTGTCATTCTCAGTGCATTATGGTTACGTCTAAAGAATCCCTTTGGGTTGGGTACTTTCACTGTGCAAGCGGTGCCAGTTGGCTTGTTCGTAGCGCTGTTGCTAGTTCTGAAGATTGAACAGTACCAATTTAACCGTAAAATTTGGTACGTCACTCTGATTTTAATGGCAATTTTGACCTCATTTACGCCAGTCGGCGTGATGATCTAGCTTATGCTGTACTATTTTGGACTTTGATGGTATATTAATTACTAAAGGAGTGTGGCAATGGATCAGGATGCTTTATCTAAATTTATCAACGACATTATAGATGCTAAGAACTTTAAGACTCTTGATGGTGATGTCAGGCAGCAATTAGAGAAAGATCTGAAGAATAGGCTACTTGATCAGATTGATAGGGCTGTGCTTGGGGCTTTGCCTGAAAATAAAATTGACGGTTTTAATGAATTATTAGATCGTGATGCTAGTAAGCAGGAAATCCAACAATATGTAGCGACCAGTGGCGTTGATACGAAAAAGATAACGCTTGAGACAATGCTGCGTTTTAGGTCTTTGTATCTTGGAGATAAGTAAGAGCTATGTCAATTGATACTAATAGGTCAGAATTGCCGGCAGGAGTGCCGACAACTTATCACTATAAAGACCCTATGCTAAGTGGCGCGCAGCCAAAACCTCATGACAAGCCCTTGGTTGTAGCGGTTGTTGACCAGACACATGATGTTGAGGCGGCAGCTAAAGACTATGCGGAAGCTCGTCTAAGAGAAGAGTCTGAGACTGCCAGGGAAGCTGGCCGAATAAAGGGCTTTCTACATAGGATATGGAGAGGCGAGAACGGTATTGCCACCAAGTACTTTTTCAATAAATACGTTGAAGAAGCTAAGCAGCGTGCTGAAGAAGAAGGGTTAACTGCTTTATACACGGATAATGTTGCGTTACGTAATGCTGCTATGGGGGCGACTATTGCGCGCTTTACTTCTGAATACGACGAATCTATACACGAGGCTGCTGGAGAGCGTCGAAAAGAGTTGGCTGAGGATTCACCGTTTGGCTTAGCGGTGAAGAAGCTGATTGAAAATTATGTCGAAGGCGACAGTAAAGACTGGAGTGAGGAGGCTTTTAGGGAAGCGCAGTCCAGGATAGTGCGTCAATTAAATCAATATGGTGATGGCGACAATCTCATCGGCGAAGGTAAAGTCAGAATAGATAATATTTGGCAAATTGCTCAAGCGGTCAAAGAAAGCGTTGGTCATGGTGAAAGTCTTGATAATGTACTACAAGGCATGAAGATTTATACTGGCGAATCTCGTTCTGGGGTTCGTACCGAAGCTCATCAAAGCAAGATCGATAAAACTATTGAACGGTTACAAAAATCAAAAATAGGTTCGCTTGTTGGCCCTGAGACGGTAAGCTTGGGTGCAGCAATTGCTACTGGTATATTCCGAGTCGGGCGGGGGTCGCTAATGCGGGCTGCTGGCGTGACTGGCGTGCCTGGGCTGCTCGGTGGCGTGTTTGCTGGTATGCGTGAAAATAAGCGGCTTAAAGAAGAGCGTGCCATACATGCGCGGGAAGTCGCTCAGGGTCGGGAGTTTGAAGACAAAGGTCGACGTGCAGAAATCGAAAAAACTCGCTATGAAACAGTTGCCGCAAAGGAGCTGATTGGCTCATTAGAAGAGTTTATCGATAAGGAAGACTTGTCTGCAGAAGAATTGCAACAGGGTTACGAATCAATTGTTAGTGCTATGGCTAGAATTCATGCTTCAGATAAATTACAGGCCGACTTTATTTCATATTCAAGCGTGACGGAAGTTGAATCAGAGCGATTTAATTTAGATGTGGCAATAGCTAGAGCTAAAGTGAAGCTGGAAGGCAGGCTGGGAGATTTACCAGAGGCGCTCGTTGCAGATTTGGGTATTGATAAAGATGGTACGGTAGATGATGCGATATATAAATCCACAGATGTGCTTTATTCTCTAATGGATGATAGAAGTAAAAAAGATGAGGCCTTTAAGAAATTAAAGAGGCGACGCGTAGCAATGGCTGCGGCAACAGGAGCTGTGACTGGCTTTACGATTGGACTGGCTTCACAAGAGGCTTTGGCATTCTTTGATTCTGGGTACGACGGACTGCTTGAAAATGCCCTTACGGGCGAAGGCGGGGGCGATAGGCAAACTTTGCTAGCGGGTATATTTAATGGCGAGAGTTATAGTTCTGAGGCTGTCGTGAGTGCTGGAGATTATACCTCATACGATGTAGGTGGTAGTCAAGGAAGTATCAATTTACCAGATAATTATCAATTGGCATACAATCCTGACGGAACAGCAAATATCATTGATCCAAACGGTAGTATTTTTGCTGAGAATATTTCGTTTGAGGCTGGCGGGTCTTTATCTCAAGCTGCGCAGGAGCTGCTACAAGAAAAGGGTGCTATCGTGGAAGATCTTTCTACGTTAGTAAGTAGCCAAGAGTCTACTGTGCAAGATCTAGCTATTGATGAATATTTAGACCATCATCATTCTGAGCTGACGAATATTACTCGAGATTTTTGGTATGACAATGATACCGCCAGTGTTTTTGATAATAATGAACTGGGACTCCACTGGGGAAGTCAAGGTGATGATGGCTCTATTCGGCTATCGATTTCTAACATGACGGATTATGGATCTTATCATGGGCTTGATGGCACTTCATGGTCTGATGAAGCTCAGGGTGGAACACTGAAATTTGCCGTGTCCGCCTCAATAGACACCCAAGACAGAGTATTCATGGTTGATATCGCCCCAGATGGAATTATAGATATCCCATCCGATAGTCCAGTGGCAAATCTTTTTTCCGTTGATGAATATGGTCAAGTAGAATTTAACGGTGCATACGGCGAAGTTGTTGCAATTCAAGACGTGGACGCGGACGGAATAACCCATGTGGCTCCACTGGCGACTATGGAGGGTAATAACTCTATCTCAACCATCTCAACTACAGTCGAAGTCTTGACAGATAAGAATGTCCCCAAGTTCCAAATAACACCCCCACCGATAGAGACGATAGTTAATGCGACTCAGGCTGTAGAGGGCTTTGGTGGGCCGGCGGTGGTGTTGAGGAGACCGCTGGAAAATATAGCAAGAAGGCGACCTGGTTATTATAATCGATACCAATACCGCAACGGATACGAAGAACAGCGCGAATCTCAGCTTGAGGATATTTCTCCAAGGCTAAGAAGGGATAGTAATGCCAACTTGGAGCTAGGCGAAGAGACGGCACGGTACAAGCAGTGGTTGGCGAATACTAGAGGGTCTGACTATGTTAGTCAAATTGAACGGGGAGTTAACAATTCTACGGAGTTACAACAAGCCTCAGGGGATATTGATTTTGTTGCGACAATACCCGTGGCTGCTGTCAGCGAATCGGAGAATATCTACAATACCCTAAGGCTCTTCGCTCAACAAGATAATGATGATATTGAGAAGTCTCTGATTCTATTGAACGTAAACTGGCTAGACGAGGCAAGATCTGATCCAGAAAAGGCTGCGAATATACTCAGGACTATGGCTGAAATTGATCGAGCACGTAAAGACTTTCCTCATTTGAGGATTGCTACTATTGAGCGTGAGTACAACCGAGAATCTGTAGAAAGAACTGGCGGAGTAATTGGTTACGTGGCACAAGACTTACAAAGTGCGGCGTTACTATGGCTGCAGCAGCAAATTGAGAACGGAAAAAGATCTCCTTCTCAAGACGCTATCATACAGCGATATGACGCCGATATCAGAGGAATATCTAAGCATGCATGGCGAGATATCAGACGTGCTTCCTCTAAATATCCAGAGACGGATATATTTAAGGGGGTAACGAGGTTCGGTACTGGTCAATATGAAAAATATCCAGGCTTTGGACTGGTGGCAGAATTGGCGACGAACATTTCTGCTATTAGTGCTATAGAAGGAGGCGCACATACAGGTGGAGCGAACTTTGGCGTTAGGGCATCGACCCTTGCTGCTACTAATGGGGTTGGTGACGTGAGAGAATATTCAGGGGTTGCGTCTGATGATGTTCAGGTTGGGAGAAGAGTAGCTGCTGCTCGATCGGGACACTTTATGAGGAGTAGCGATAGGCGCTACCGTAATTATAGCGAAAGTATCCCCGTAGATGTAAACAGGAGGGTCGGACGTCTCGTTGGCGGCTCGACCATAGACACCGATGCCGAGAGATTCATTGGGAGATATAGAGATGGAGAGTGGTGGCAGAGCGTTTGGTCTGACGAGAATGGCTCGGGTGCGTTCTCTCGCGGTGCAGGTGGATATTCTCCGCGTACGTCCGGCGGTTCTAATCGTCAAAACAGACCAGAAAGGTTGTCTGCTAAGACGATAAAGGCTTTGGAGTTAAATATAAGTGAAGAATTATCTATTGTAAGTCCAGAAAACCAGCTTAGGGTGCTGTCGGTGTTATTCAAAAATACTCCTGGTGCCTATACATTAGAAGATACCGACGATGGCAAGGTTAAATTCAAATTGACAAAAGCCGGGCGTCAATATATCAAGAGATACTTAAGAGGAGACAAAAGAAATGGGCCGCCTTATGATTTACCTTTTGGAACGAGAAAGCGTAAACAGTTATACGGCGGGCCATATGAGGATAGCCGCGGACATAGACATGGTAGCGGAGCTTTGATATCAGCTTAAATTAGTTTTATTAGTTAAAGTTCATCAGTTAGAACAATAAAAGGAGGGCAAATTTATGAACAGAGAAGAATTATTAGCATTGAGAGAGCAGGTTGTTGGTAGTGTAAAATCTCTAGCGATAGGAGCAAATGTTCCAGCCGAGGACAAGCTACCTATAATACTAGAACTAGCTCGCGGAGGCGACTCGGGATTATTGAAAGAGGCGTTTAAAATTGCGGGAGAAATTACAGAAGAGCCTATGAAGTTAAACGCTATGCTTGATGTAATCGCAGCGATTGACAGCAACTTAGCTAGTAGCGAAGAAGGTGATGTCAACACTAAAGCAGGATCTCCTAATATGACTGCCTAGGAAGTTGACTTTTATCATCATTTTGTGCTAGAATAATGAAGTAATTTCTATTACGCGTAATATCAACTGTTCTCCTTGATGAATGAGCAGGTCTGGCTATAGTTGAAGTGTTTGTCATGAACGCCTCACTCAGAAGCCAGAAACCGCACGTCATCAGGAGTATTTAAGTGGGAGTGAGGAAAAGTGAAAACACTTCTCGGTACCAAACTTGGTATGACCCAGCTCTTGGCTGAAGACGGCAAAGCCATTCCGGTGACGCTGATCCAAGCCGGCCCTGTCACCGTGACTCAGGTGAAGACTGTCGAAACCGACGGTTACAATGCGGTACAGGTCGCTTATGGAGAGGGTAAGAACCTGAGCAAGGCCGTGGCTGGACACGTCAAGCCAGCCCAAGTGACCCCGAAGCACATTCGGGAATTCCGCGTCGACGAGATCCCTGAGGGTATCAAAGTTGGCGATGAAATCAACGTTTCCGCGTTCGAAGTCGGCGATTCTGTCGATGCGACCGGAACCAGCAAAGGTAAAGGTTTCGCTGGAACCATTAAACGCCACAACTTCAAGCGTCACCGCAAGACGCACGGTGGTAAAGGTAATACTCGTAAGCCAGGTTCAATTGGCTCGATGTATCCACAAAAAGTGTTCAAGGGTAAGACGATGGCTGGCCACATGGGTCACGAGCGTGTTACGGTCAAGAACCTGGAAGTGGCATATGTTGATCCAGAGACCAATCTGATCGGGGTGAAGGGCGCTGTGCCTGGACCACGAAAAGGGCTGATTATTTTAGGAGGTAACAAGTAATGGCTGAATCAACCAAACTTCCTAAAGACATTTTTGCTGTTGAAGTGCCAAATCACGAATTGTTGAAATTGGCATATGACAGCTACCTAGCAAACGCCCGCCTAGCAAGCGCAACAACCAAGCAGCGTGGTGAAGTTTCCGGTGGTGGTAAAAAACCATGGAAGCAAAAGGGAACTGGTCGAGCACGTTTCGGTTCAACCCGTAACCCAATCTGGCGCGGTGGCGGTGTGGTCTTTGGCCCACGCGGTAATGAAAACTATACTAAGAAGCTCAGTAAGACTGCTAAGAGAGTGGCAGTTCGCCAAGCATTAACGTTAGCTAACGAGGCAAAGAAAATTTTAGTATCTGACCTCAAGGGCGGATTTACTGGTAAAACTAAAGATTTCGTAGCAGCTCTAGCCAAAGAAGGTATCGCAAACAAGCGGCGAGTTCTAATCGTGGTAGCGGCTTTTAAGTCAGAAGAAGCTTTCCGCGGCACTCGAAACTTGCAGAATGTTAAGGTGGTGAGTGCAACTCATTTGAATGTGTTTGATATCCTTAATGCTGACCATATTGTCATTGGGCCGAAGGCTGTGGAAGTGATTTCTCAGTGGCTCGGCAAGGAGGAAGCGTAATATGAAACAGATGACAATTATCCCACGCATCAGTGAGAAATCCTACGCTGAAAGTTTGAAAAATAATGTCTATACTTTCCGTGTGCCACTTAATTTGAATAAAAATGAGATCCGCTCGGCGGTTGAGCAACAATTTGGTGTCACTGTGGTGAACATTAAAACGCTTGTTCAGGACGGTAAAACTGTTCGATTTAATCGTGGCAAGCACCGTTATCCTGGCAATACTAGCCGTAAGGACTGGAAGAAGGCTTACGTGACACTCAAGGACGGCGATAAATTGGACGTCTTTGATGCCGTAGAGCAGACGGAAGGAGAAGGAAAGTAATGCCAATTCAAGCTTACAACCCAACCACTCCTGCTCGCCGTGGCATGACGAGCCAGGACTTGTCGGATATCACGACAAGAAAACCGCTCAAAAGTCTGATCAAAGCCAAAAAGCAAAATGCCGGCCGCAACAACCAAGGCCGCATCACCGTGCGT
>CALIXB010000016.1 GCA_938046775.1 uncultured Candidatus Saccharibacteria bacterium
AAAATGGTGGGAAATACAGGGCTCGAACCTGTGACCTCACGAATGTGAATCGTGCGCTCTAGCCAACTGAGCTAATTTCCCTCATATCTATATTATACACTATTATGACGCACCTGCCAAGTAGTGGTCGCGGACTTGCTGTTCGGTCAGGGCAGTTGTATAGACCGAGCTGTACTGCATGCTACCGGTAAAGTATTTAGGGCCTTGATATTCGCTGCCGTCGGCGTTTTTCCAGTACGTCAATTTGCCGCAGCCAACTTTCCAATAGCCACCATCTGGCATGTTTTCGCCCGTAGTCATGGACGGATTGGTATCTGTGCGTACGCCGTCAAGATATAGTGCTGCACCGCTTGGCGACATGGTAGCAATGACATGGTGCCAGCGACCGTCGGCGTAGTTTACTCCAGCTTGCGACGTGACAAGCTTAATGCCGCCACTATACACACCAAAGACTACTCGACCATCTTTGTCAATATAAATATGGCGATCACTATGTCCTCCGTAATTGTAATCGCCGTCATACATCGAGCTAAAACCCATCAGTCGTCCATTGCTTTTCTTAGTAGTATTAAACCAGACTTCCAGACTGAAGGTATTTGGTGCTGGGTTGACCTTTTGTTCTACTGATGTTCCCTGGGTGAGGCAGGCGTTTACTCCGTTGAATACTGAAATGCGGCGATCGTCGCGAACGCAGCCTGTGCTCCAAACGCTGGCACGGCTCGGTGAGCCATCACTCGGTGAGGGCTTGCCATGATTACCGTTGCCAGAGAGATCTGTTACGACGGGGTTGGCGGCATGATCGCTATTGAGTGCCCAGGCAAAATATGGCCGAGGATTGGGGCGAATTTGTGACTGAATCCAGGTAGCTTCAGAGCATTTAAAGTAAGCGCGAGACTGGACTTTGTTCGTGCTATTTTGTATGGTTGTGGTAAATCCTGCCAGGGAAGATAATTGTACGGTCAGAAGCACCACTTCAAATAGAATAATAATGGCAAGTAGCACTATGTTACGATTTCGCTCATGAACAAGTTGCAATCCGGTGATTTCTTCTTCTGGTGGCGGCAATTTTACTAGCAGTGCTATGAATAGCGGCAACAGACACCACAACAGCGCAAACACTACGCCCGTTGGTCCAAGGGACGGCCGTGGCACGTAAATGTAATGCCCTTGCGCGTCAGTTTCGGTGGCGCGAACGATGGCGGTTTGACCAGTGTGAACACGGTTGCCGTCATCATCACGAATAGGGAAAATGCCCGTGTTGACGATGTGAAGTCGCACGTCATTTTTCTGGTGTGTAGCGATACTGAGCATGTCAGCGCGGAGCCACGGGTTGAGAATCAGTGTCGCTAAGATAACCACCAGTGTTCCGCCGATGATACGAACTGGCCAACGCCAGCGTTCACGCAGTCGCTTGATGCACGAAAGCAAATAGACGATGATCCAGCTAATCAGCAAAATTGGTGCGGCCCGCCAGACCCAGCCCCACACAGGCGCAATGACTACTGCCTTGCCGATCACGTCTCGGTTAGCCACCGACAAAGAATCTTCTACGGCGTTGAGGTCACCTTTAGTGGTGTAGCTGTGGTCGTCATTGATCTTAGTTAGGCGGTGAGTGTAGACGCTGCCGCTACGATAAAACGTGATGATGTCATCTTTGTTGTAGGATTGTTGCGGCTGCGTAACGATTAACGTCCCGACTGGTGCGGTTTCGCCCATGCTTGGTGTGCTTATGGTAAAAAAGCGAAAACCAGCTAGGTGTAGTACGAGCACTGAGCCTAAACTCAGTAGGCTCAGTGCTGCTATTACCCAAATGCTGGTTTTACTAAATTTCATTGCCCTTTAGTATATCAGATTTTACGGCTATTTATGAGATGCTAGGCGCTAAATTGCCAGGTGATTGGTTGTGAGATTTGGCGACCTTGGAAGCTGGCGTCGGTATTTGCCGGAAGTGCGGCAGTAATGACCAATGTGACGGTCTCGTTTGGTGCAATTGGGTGACCAACGACTGTCTTGATATCTTGAGCTACTGCTTGCTGGAAGGCTTCTGCGGTGCCAGTCCAAACCTGTGTGCCGTTAGCGCGGATGGTAACGGTCATTTTGCTACACAAGTTACCGGTACCAGAGACAGAGGCGCCTGGCGCGTTCTCGGTCGTACAAGTGCCACCCTTAACAGTGAAGGCACTGGCAGCGATACTACCCTTGTTGGTGATTTTCACAGTTGTGTCAGTACTGCCGCCCGGAACAAGTGCTTGACCGCCATATTTGTTGATGGTTGCACAAGTGGCGCTACCGGTACCGGTAGTGGTGCAGGTAACTGTTCCGTCGTGGTTCTTTTCTTCCATAACCAACGTACCAGTTGATGCGGTGTTTACGCTGTTGGTGATGGTTGCGACGACACCAGCGAATGTTGGCGTCAAGCTAAACGCCACCATCAGTGTCATAATTCCGCCGACAACCGCCAGGCCAATACGCTGCCTTCGGAAATAGTTATTTGCTTTGCTCATATTAATATAAACCCTCCTCGATGATCCAAGTGGATATCTCGCATTATTATTTGCCTTGGCGTGATTGTAGCATAGGCGTTTTGGTATAGTCAATAATATTTTCATAACAATTAAAAAGTCGCCATATTACAGGCGACAATTCCGAAAAAAATCCGTATATATAACGTAATGGTGCGGATGAAAGGACTTGAACCTTCACGCCGTGAGGCACATGCTCCTAAGGCTAGATAATTAAGCCTTCTTTTCACTTAGTGGAGAACTTACGCACACCGCCGGCAAGAGGCCTACAGCAGGCAAATAATGGACAATAAAGGCAAAAATGATATAAGAGTTAGTTCTAACTCGTTGTTTTTGTTTGTTATTGTACTGGGCTGCAAGGAGTCAATTCTGGAGTCTAGTGCGGAGTCTAATTAATCAAATTGGATAAGTAAGATTCTCTACTCTTAGGGGGTAGCCGTTCTCAAGAACAAAAGTGATATAATTATAGTTGAAGTTCAAATAAGGGGTGGCAAACTAATTAAGTAAAAGGAATAGCGTCTCATGAGTAAATGGGAAGATCGTATACAGAATAGTGCCACATATATTGCAGCCAAGAAATTATTAGCCAGGTTAAATGAGATAGACTCTGACAGTATGTCTCTTGAAGCAATCGATGCTATCAATCGGGCAAAATTGGTCATTGAGCTTTTAGTGGATAGACTTGATAATACAGATAGTCGTCTATTATCAATATCAAATCTTGACAATATCAGCAGTCACCTTTCAAATGCAAGTTCGTGTTTTGATAACTGGCAAAACACTCGCGATGATATGTATCTAGGTATTTCTTACATGAATGGATACATTGATGGTATATTGTCGTACATTCCTTCATTAACGCCCACTATGGACATAAAGGAAACTCGCAAGGCTATTGCGGGATTAAATAGGTCGGTCGGTCAATATAAGCGTACAGCAGCAAAAGAGATTGATAATATATCCGCTAAAGGAACTACCGCAGAAAAGACCATTGACGAAAAAGTTACTGAAGCTAAAAACGAGTTTGAAGCACTTGGTGTAAAAATAGATGAACTTAACAAAGATTTAAAAGACATAAAAGATTCATCAAATAGCATATCTACCGAGCAGCAACTATCATTTACAAAATCTGAAAATGTACGTAATGAGGCGGTTAATAAATTTATCGAAGATCAGAAACGTACAATTGAAGAAACATTCATCAAAAAGAGTGATGAAGCCGATCGCATTACGGATGACATAGATAAAAAGCTCAACGCTACTGAGGCGAAGGCAGAAGATAGTCTTGCTAGAATAGATGAATTATTGAATATAGCTGGAGACAAAACACTAATCCACGATTATTCTAGTAGCGCTAAGGAAGACATGGAAGCTGCTGATAGATGGCGTAAAATAACGATGTTCTTGCTTTTTGCGGTATTAGGATTTTCTTGTTGGGTAGTTTATGAAATTATTAATACTAAGGATGCTTCATGGCAATTCTTAATAGCTCGAGCATTTGTTATGCTATTTGCTGGGGGTATAGCAGGATACACGGCCACTCAATCAAGCGAACATCGCAAAGCACAGCGAGCTAATCAACGAACAGCTCATCAACTTAAAGCACTAAAGCCTTATCTGCTAAGTATTGAAGGTGATGTAAAACTAAGAAATGAAATTATCAAAACAGTTGCATACCGAATATTCAATAATGAAGAGAATAATCAAGTTAAAAAATCAAAAGGATTATTTAAAAGCAAAGAGGAAGCTCCTATTATGAGTTCGCAATTGATTGAGTTGTTATTAGATTTAGCAAAGAAAATTCCTGTTAAATAAAAAATGTTAAAAATGTGGTAATTTATTTTATTTACTGATATACTTGCTTACAGAAATATTTCACAATATCAAATATGCGGATGTGGTGGAATTGGTAGACACGTATGCCTTAGGAGCATATGCCTCACGGCGTGAAGGTTCAAGTCCTTTCATCCGCACCAAAATCTGAATTTTTTCGAAATTGTCGCTTGAAAAAGCGACTTTTCATTTTTTCTTTTCCTCTCTTTCTATTTTTAAGCAAAGAAAAAACAGTAAACCTTTTTCGATTTACTGTTTTTTTATACTATTTTTATTTAATTGATATTACTAAAATTAGGAGTTCTACGTGCTTGAGTAGATATTATATTTTCAGTCAATGCTTCATTCTTCATAACACAATCAAATATCTAATATCTCAACAATTTCTCCATTGTGCTGTTTCAATTCAATCTTCCGAATTATTTCTTCTCCCAAATATTTAATAAAATCGCTTAATTTTGATGAAACTTCAAATATAATGTTGTGTTTACTATCATTCTCTGGATTAAATGTTGAATTATAATTTCTTTCGTTTGACCAATAATTCCAATTTACATCTGTTCTTTCGTAATAAACATAATTCTGTTTTTTTGTAATATATATTCTTTTGTTGATCAATACCTTTTCATCTTCAGATTTAAAAATATCAGAATATATTTTTAAGCCCTCAAATTGCTTATATTCTTTAATTTTATCATTTGAAACATTAAGCTTTATTTCTTTATAATCCATAATCTTTCCTCCTTAAACTTGTTGCCTATACTGGAG
>CALIXB010000017.1 GCA_938046775.1 uncultured Candidatus Saccharibacteria bacterium
TCATGCTCCAGCGAACGAATCGTTTGCCATAGATTTTGATAGAGCTCATTAATATTTCGCCCCAGCACACCAATCTCGTCATGGCTACTGACTGGATAATGCGCATCCTTTTCCAGCCGTTGCATAGTTGTGGTCACCGCCGCCATCTGGCGAATCGGTCGCGTCACAAAACGGCTGTAGATGTACGAAAACACGAGCGCCACCAACAGCGAGCCAAGCATGGTATATGGTAATACGTGCAGGGTAGCGAGTTTGGCCTGAGTGACGGGCGCCACATCGGCCAGCAACTTGACGGCGATCGTTTGGCCTTGGTTATTCGCTACACTACCCTGCTGCAAAATCACCGAGCGCGGATCGACCGTTTGTCCATCAGCAATTTTTACCACGCTGGTGTCGACCGATTTGCCGCTATCGGTCACAATGTTGATCGACTGAAACCCTTGAAAATACTGATCACGCCCATCAATCGTCAGCGTGATATTGACGTTTTTCATCTGAGCAAATTCCTGGCTGATTCGGCGAATTTCCTCAGTCGATTTACCGCGTAGTTCAGCCACGAGCGCCGTGAGATTATCCGCCGCCTCGCGCTCTTTTTGCTGCAGATAAAATTGCGGCATCAAGTTGTAAACCAGCGCATGCACCAGGATGATCAACGCCGCAAATAAGCCAATTGACACCAAAAATGTTTTAGGGAATAATTTAAGATTCTTCATAACGATAGCCCACTCCCTTCACCGTGATGATGCAGTCCAGGTGTAATTTTTTGCGTAAGTTTTTGATGTAGACGTCAATCACCCGGTCAAACGGCACCTCGTCATCGCGCCACAACTTATCGATGATAGCCTGCCGACTCCAGACCATGTTTGGATTATCGACGAGTAGTTTGAGTAGCTGCGCTTCTTTGGGATTGAGGTGCGCGTCAGTGCCATCATAAAACCCTTGATATGCCATAAAATCTACCGAGGCTAGATCGCGCTGCCACAAGGTTTTTTTGACAGACTGCTGGCGGCGAAGTAGCGCCTTGATCCGCTTCTCTAAAATTACCAGCGAGAACGGCTTACTCATATAATCATCTGCTAGCTCATCAAAACTCGCAATTTGCGTCGGCTCATCATGCAGCGCCGTCAGCATCAGTATCGGCACGTCGCTCGTCTGGCGAATTTGATGCAACACTTCAATGCCACTCATCCCTGGTAACATAATATCCAGGACAATCACATCTGCACGAGTAAATTTCTTTAGCGCCTCCTCGCCACTGGTCGCTGTCACCACCGTAAAACCGCGCTGGTGGAGGAACTGCTCGGTGCCGGTGCGAAGGGTGGGCTCGTCTTCAACGAGGAGAACATTTGGATTTTGTCGCATGTAATTAATTATATCAACTTCACATCTCCACACATAACCAATATAATATCAATATGAAAACTCCTCAGAAATATCACATTATAAAAATTATCGTATGGATAGTCGGTGTAATTATCCTCATCGCAGCATTGCTAGCAGTCGCAGCCTTCTTTTGGCCAGCAACAACCAAGCAACTCCAATCATCCAATGCCGAGAGGTTAAGTTATGGCGAGGCCATCACCGCCGCCAATCGCATTGTTAATGAAGATGCTGCCAATACTGAAGTTAGATCAGGTTGCCAATCAATTATTAAAACTCACGGCCAAAAAACCACCAAGGCCGTTCTAATGATTCATGGAGTAAGCGCCTGTCCGCAGCAATTCGCAGACCTAGGCGACACCTTCTTCAAAGCCGGATATAACGTCTACATCCCCCGCGTTCCCAGCCACGGCCTCACCGACAACAAACGACACGGAGAAATTACCATTCCGGCAATGGCTCAATTCATGAATACCAGCACCAGCATTATTAGCGGTTTGGGCGAGGAAGTAGGAGTTGTTGGCCTATCTGGCGGCGCCAATATGGCAACTTGGATAACTCAGTATAATAGCGCTACCATATCACGCGCGCTATTATTATCACCTTTTTATCAACCTTCAGCATCAGAAATGCCCGCCTGGCAATCTCCACTTCTTAGAAATCTTTACGGGCGCAACATTCTTCCTGATTCGTTTAGTGCGGGCAGCAATTTATCATACCGAGCGCTCGGTAAATACATGATAATCGCCAAAAATTACAAATCTGATTTTAAAGCGCCAGGATTAAAACACATTGGCGTCATAACCAGCGAAAACGACACTGTAATTGATATGCGTCTGGCAAACAATATACCGAAACAAATAGCCACCGCCTCCAATGCAAAATTCCAACATTCTACTATACCAGCCTCGTTTGGCATTGGTCATGACATAGTAGCTTTGAGTCAAGACTCAGTCAAGAAACATTCCGACAAGCTATACCCATTTTACCTGGAAATGTACGAAGGGAAAGACGTAAAATTAGAATCAAATTAGCAATTTACTTTTTATCCTGCGCTGCCAAAATCCGCGCCTGAATCTCATCCAGCTGAGCGTCATCCATCTTTGGACCATCAGCAGTCGTCAGCCAACCTGGATATTCCGCGTAAAATGCCTGTTCATACGACAACGGCGAACCAATTCCCTTCGCCAAATCGCCATGCAGCGGCACTAACTTAGCGTGAACATGCGCCACGCCCGTCCCCTCAAAAATCATTGCTACTCGTGGTGTATTGAAGGCTTTCTCTAACAATTTTGCGACCTTTTTCACCGCCAGCATCATCTCAGAATACAATTCATCATCCAAAGAAAATACGTAATCACCTGGATTTTGCTTTGGTATCACCACAGTAAAGCCCGGCGTATTTGGAAACGGCGTCAAAAACGCTAAAAACTTCTCATCCTCCCAGACCTTCCAAGATTTCATTTTACCTGCTACGATATCGTCGAAAATTGTGTGATTCATAGTCCTCCTTTACGCAAATAAATCGTTCAATGCCTCACTCACCGTTGGATGAGTGAATATTTGGTCACGCAGTACAGTATACGGCAGGTCATTATCCATTACAGTTTTGATAATATTAATGACTTCTGGTGAGTTACGACACAATAAACTAGCACCCAAAATTTGTTCAGTGTTTGCATCAATCACCGCACGCAGCAAGCCTGTTGTAGCATTATCAACATGCAGGCGCGGAATCGCCATAGCAGGCAGCTCTTTTACGATAATTTCGCGCCCCGTCGCACGCGCCTCAGCCTCTGTCATACCCACCCGACCTAGCGGCGTTTGCATAAAGACCGCGTACGGCAAGGTTTTTTGTTTGGCGCGAGTGTACAGACCATCGCCCAGCAACTGGCTTCTCACAATCCGAAAATCATCCAGCGACGCATAGGTAAATTGTGGCCCGCCCGTTACATCGCCCATTGCCCAAATATGCGACCGGCTAGTGCGAAGTGTTTCATCAACCACAATTGCCCCGCGCTCATCCGTCGCTACACCAGCAGCTGGTAAATTCAAACTCATCGTCGCCGGGCGACGGCCCGTAGCCATCAACACCGCATCATAACCAGCGTAATCATCATGATTTGCTGTGCGAATCGTTGCAGTAGACTCACCCTCGATCGCTGTCACATCCACACTAAACACAATCTCGATACCCTGTGTCTGCAATGCTTCAGTAGCAGCCCGAGCAATTGCTGGATCTTCACGTGCAAGCAGAGCATCGCCCCTCTCAAATACTGTTACTTTTGTACCAAGTTTGGCATAAGTTGAGGCAAATTCTAACCCAATATAACCGCCACCAATGATAGCTAGCTGTTTTGGCTGCGTCATTTTATCCAGCAGTTCAGTACTGGTATATACAAACGGCTTATCAACACCTGGAATATCTGGGATGATTGATTCCGCACCGGTGTTAATAAAAATCTGCGGTGCACTCACTACTAACTCGTCGTCACCCGCCATAACCTTCACAGTACGATCATCTACGAACGATGCCTCACCCTCAATGACACTCACCGTTTCACGATCCGCCAGCATGTGATAGTTCTTCTCATTCAACCGCGCTACCACTGTTGTCTTATGTGCCATCGCCTCATCAAAACTTTGATGATGTTCGGCTGCATTGACTAGCACCTTAGTAGGAATACAAGCAATATTAATACAGGTGCCGCCATACATCTTTGGTGACCGCTCCACCAGCGCTACCTTTTTGCCTGCATTCGCCAGCGTCACCGCCAATGTCTTGCCGGCTTTGCCAAAACCAATAATAAGTGCGTCAAATTGTTGTGTATCCATTTACTTCCTCCTATCTTTTTTAGTGATCTCTCTCGCTGCAACAATTTCTCTATCGGCATACAGAACTGCTTCTTTTATCACAAGTTTTTGAGATACTACTATTATCGTGTGCTCAATAGCTCCTTAAAACTGCTCCAAAAAGTCCAGCTTGCCGCTCTCAAAATGTCGCACATCCTCGATACCGTATTTCATCATCACCAAGCGGTCGATGCCACAGCCAAAGGCAAAGCCGGTATATTCGTTCGGATCGATATCAGCGGCTTCCAACACTTTCGGGTGAATCATGCCGCAGCCCAAAAGCTCAATCCAGCCTTCGCCAGAGCAAACTTTGCAGTCTGGATTCTTGCCTTCACAGAATGGGCAGCTCAGCGCAAATTCAAAGCTCGGTTCGGTGAATGGGAAATAAAATGGGTTGACGCGCACATCCAATTGCTTGCCGTAATATTCCTGCAAAAACTCCTGCAGCGTCGCGATGAGGTTGCCGACGTTGACTTTCTCACCGACGTACACGCCCTCGACTTGATAGAACGTATGCTCGTGCCGCGCGTCCAAATCTTCGTTGCGAAACACCCGGTCGGGCACGATGGCGGCGATCGCCTCGCCCTTCGCTAAATTATCATGATATTTTTTCAACACGCGGTTTTGCATGGTCGAGGTGTGTGCCGGCGCAATCAAGCGGTCGCCATTAACATCAGTTTCCTCGGTCATGAACGTGTCATAATCATCACGTGCTGGGTGACCCTTCGGGAAGTTCAAGCTCTCGAACATATGGAATTGATCGTCAATTTCACGCGACTCTTCCGTCACGAAGCCCATGCGGTTGAAAATGTCAGAAATGCGGTCGATCTCGCGCATCAATGGGTGAATCGTGCCACGCTCACTTGGCAGTAATTCAGGCCGGGGAGCATTGACATCCATCGGCGCCGTCACGTCAATTGGCGGTAAATCAACTTTTGACAGCTCATCTTCGCGAGTCGTGATCGCCCGCTCCAATTCCTGCTTCAATTCATTGACTTTCTTACCAAACGCTCCACGTTCTTCACTCGGCAACGTCGCAATAATGCCATACAACTCTCGCAGCTCCGTACTCCGCAACACACTGCGTGGTTCAGCCGTCTCGGCTACTCGTGATAATAATATTGATCGAACTTCATCTAGCTTGTCCATATTATCGTCCTTGCATCAAAAACATCCCGACAACCACTGCCGCCATAATAACAATTACAATCCACGCCGGCGCTAACGTCGTCGTCTGCTTCGTATTCTCCAAATACTTCACATCTTCCACGCCGTCCAAGCTAGCTTTCTCCTGGAGACCCGACGCCTTCGCCTTTTCGCGTAGTTCCGCCGCGATTCGCTCCTGCAACTCACTGCGCTGATCGTTCTGATTTACAAATAATCCCATAACTACAGTATAGCAAATTATGCTATAATAGTTGTAATACTACTTTAAGGAGGGAATATGGCTACGAAGAAAACTTCAAAGAAAGCCCCGGTTAAAGCTACAGCAAAGAAAACTACTGCCGCCAAGACCGAAACCAAAACGACCGTCAAACGAGTCGTTACCGAATCTACTGCGTCCAAAAGTCAGCGCACCAAATTAGATTCTAAATTACCAAGCAACTTAATCAATATCGTCATTGCAGAAATCGTCGGTACGTTCATTTTGACGCTAGCTGCCCTATTCGCATCAGACATCCTATCATCAATGTACGTTGGCTTTGCGCTCATGCTCATTGTCACCGCTATCGGCGGCATTTCCGGTGCGCACGTCAACCCAGCTGTTACTTTCGGTTTGTGGTCAATGCGCAAGCTAAAAACCGTTTTGGTACCATTTTACTGGGGCGCCCAATTCCTCGGCGCAATGGCGGCTATTGTACTGATTGGCTCATTGACAAACGGCGGCTTTGCGCTTAGCTTTGATCAATTTACCGCATTTTCATGGAATATCTTTGCTATAGAATTAATTGGTACTGCAGTCTTCGTATTTGGCATTGCTGCAGTTCTCCAGCGCAAGGAAATCAAAGCAGCTGGTCAAGCTTTTGGCATTGGTCTAGCCTTAATGATTGGCCTAGTTGTATCTGGATCGCTATACTCATACGTTAAAGGTACTGCTATCGCAAAAATCCAGAAAGAGCAAAACGCCGCTCAATCTGAAAAAGGTGGTCGCACCTACCCACGCGAAATTTATGTTTCTGGAGCTACTTTGAACCCAGCAGTCGCTCTAGCAAGCACAGAAAAAACCGACTCCCAACTACGCAGCAGCGGGGTATTGCCAGCTGAAGGCGAAAAAAGCTACTCTCGCTTTAGCCTAGAGGTTATTGCAGCTACACTAATTGGTGCAGCACTGGGAGGCAACTTATTCTTACTGGTAAATTACCGCAATAAAGACGAAGAGTAAGTCACCCTAAATCCGAAAAATCCTCCGCTTCAAACGGAGGATTTTTATATTAGATAGCATTTAGTCTTCCTGTGTTGGTCGATCGATTAACTCTGGCTGCGTTTGATGATCACCACCAGCGATCCGCACTACGTCTTTATCAATCTTGCCGAGCTCCTTGTACGAATTATTATAATGCCCGACGGTCGTACTGAGGCTCTTGCCCATCTTGGTCATCAGCTCGTCAAACTTTTTGATATGCACGCCCAGCTGGCCGACACGTACCTGGATATCCTTGGCCTGTTCTTCAATTTGTAGGCTCCTGAGACCCTGTAGCACCGTCTGTAGATATGCCAAAAAGCTAGTCGGACTGACGATGATTACCCGCTTGTCACGAAAGGCGTATTCAATCAAGTCGCGGCTCGAACCACCCGCACCGACATTGTTAATGAGTAGATCATAATACAGCGACTCACTCGGGATGAACATAAAGGCAAAGTCCATGGTATGCTCCCGCGGCCGAATATATTTGCTGGTTTCGTCGATGCGCCCCTTCAGGTCAGCCTTCACCTTGTTCAGCCACAGCTCGCGCTCAGCTTTGGTCTCGGCGTTGATCATCCGGTTATAATTTTCCAAGCTAAACTTACTGTCCACCGGCAAAATCTGCCCCTTGTCCAAAAAAATTACCGCATCAACAATCTCGCCGTCCTTGAAGCGATATTGCATCTGAAACTGCTTGGCAGGCAGTACATTATCCAGCACACTCTCCAGGTAAAACTCGCCGAACACACCGCGCTGCTTGGGATTCTGCAAGACATTCTGCAGGGTTTTTAGGTCAGTCGCCACGTCGACCACCCGCTTGTTTGTTTCATCCAACTTGGCCAGCCGCTGTGTTACGTCCGCCACCAGCTTGGCGCTTTCCGATAGCTGCTTTTGCACCGAGGTTTGCACCTGAGCGTTACTGCGCTCAAGTTTATCGCTGACTGATTCATTTAGCTTGGCGATGGTCCGCCCCAGCTCCACCACGTCGGTTTTAATGAGTTCGACCGATGACTGATTTTTCAGTTCACTCAACTTTGACTGCAGTACGAACAGCGTCGCACCCAGCCCCATAACAATAATAACTAAGAGAATAATGATGATGATTTCCATACCCTTAGTGTACAGGGATTATAGAGACAAGACAACTCGTGCCAAAATTGCAAACAACGTCACGAAAAGTATCGCTGCCCAATTGCCACGAATCCTATTCAGCCAAATCAATGACAGATACACCAGCACTGTTGCCGTAACAACCCAAGTCAACGACAGAGCCCAAGGACCATTTGCCCATAACGTAACACCCCATAAGGATGCAGTCGCTGCGAGAACCACCAGAAGTGGTCGCTTTATGCCAAATACCGCCAGTAGCGGCACTAGCATCACCCCAACTAGAATCAAAGATATATAAGAGGCAATACTCGTACTATTTGCGCAAATAGAAATATTATCTGCATTCGAGCAAAATACTGGCGTAATCATAAACCTGTCAAAAGCAAGCGCTAGCAGCCAGATAGCCACACCACTCACAGCCAGAGCCACCAGAACTCTTAGAAAACTCATCTTTGAAAATGAATATGTATATTCCGAAGTTTCTTCCCGAAAAATAGCCGACAACAATTTCATAAATAAATTGTAACGTAAACTTGTCAATATTACAAATGTATATGCTTAAATATCCGACTTTTCTGCGCGCTTCATCAGTATATACCAGACAATACCCACACAGGCAATCAACAATCCGCCAATAACGTCAAGCGGCGTATGCACCAAAGCAATCACCCGCCCCACACACACCAGAATTGTCATTGCCAGACAAATAACAGCTAGTCGCCGATCCTTAGCGCCAAACCACACCGCCAGCGTAATTGCCATTGTAAATAACGCGTGGTCAGACGGAAAGCCTGGATTATTCAAAAACGACGCCCCCGCCGCCACTCCTAAAACCTCAAACGGCCGCATTTGGTCCGGCTGATAAATCACTCCGATAATTTTTGCTGCCACATACGCCGTTAGCCCCGCCATCAGCACCCGAGCGTAAACCTGATATTTTTTATCATTCGGCACCAGTTTTAGTAACGCATAAGCCCCGATCAACACAATCGGCACAACCAATCCATCGGCAATCAATTTAACAATCCATTGCAAGTCCATACCATCAGTATATCGCGTTGGCGGGTACTCGTAAACGCTTGCGGAAATAATTTTTCTATAGTACAATTATTTTTGCCGTTGGGATGTCGCCAAGTGGTAAGGCACCGGGTTCTGGTCCCGGCATTCGGGGGTTCGAATCCCTCCATCCCAGCCAAG
>CALIXB010000018.1 GCA_938046775.1 uncultured Candidatus Saccharibacteria bacterium
GTACTAGTTCACTATCGATCGTATATTATATTTAGCCTTGGCTGGTGGTCCAGCCAGATTCAAACAGGGTTTCTCGTGCCCCGTCCTACTCGATAAAACATACATAAGGTCAGCGTCGTTTTCGCGTACACGGCTTTCACGTTCTTTGGCTAGTCATTCAAACTATTCTGCTAACCACGCAATTTTCTTACCTTACTACCAGTTGATAGCCTGGTATCGCAAATCAGATACCTTCAAATTGCTCTGAAGTTCTCTGACTTGGTCATATGTAATATCACAACCCCTTATTAAGTATTCGTCTATCAACTTATTTGCCTAAATAAATAGGCAAAAACTTAAAAGGTTTGGGCTGTTGCGATTTCGCTCGCCACTACTTTCGCAATCGTTATTTACTTTCTCTTCCTCATCCTACTAAGATGTTTCAGTTCAGATGGTTCCCGCTCGCTTGCCTATGTGTTCAGCAAGTGGCAGCATGACATGACTCATGCTGGGTTTCCCCATTCGGAAATCCCCGGATCAAAGCTTGTTGACAGCTTCCCGAGGCTTATCGCAGTCTTCCACGTCCTTCATCGGTAATATACGTCTAGGCATCCATTTAGTGCCCTTGAGTACCTTTTTATGCATTAACTTAACTAGTAGTTGCTACTTTGCAATTACTATTACCGTCAATTAAAAACTCAATTTCTTTTACTCTCAAATTGTTAATGATCAGTGCCTCACACTTTGAGTGCACAATTGATTAGTCAAGAATTTGACACATCTATCTACACTCGATTGATTTTTTCACTGCCCTCGCACGTTCTGCAGTGTATTGCCAGAGGTTCATTTGAACATTCGCGTAACTAGTAATTAACTATACAGCAGCCGTAGTTGTTTTGCAAGAGTTTTTTAAAAGTTTTTTCAACTTTTTTGGCTTTTTATTAAAATCCGCACCAACCGCCTCAGAAATGCTAGAAAAACCATCGTTTTTTAGTAATTTTACTAGCTCACTATTTGCCCGACCAACCAGCTGTGGTCCCTCAAAAAATAGCCCGGTAATTAGCCCCACCAGACTAGCTCCCGCCTTAATTTTAGCGTAGGCGTCTTCAGCCGAAAAAATTCCGCCCACACCGACAATTGTTAACTTATTACCGTAGTTTTTATAGGCATAGCGAATTAACTCAAGGCTATGTTTGCGCGTCGGCTCACCACTCAAACCACCACGGATTTCATCAGTCAATGGATCTTTTATTTCCACTTTTGTACGGTCTTTTACTAAATTAGCTATAGTCACACCTTGAATATTATGCTTCACGATAACTTTTAGAAGCGAATCAAATTGATTAATGTCATATAGGTGTGGCATTTTTATCCAAAAAGGAATATTTCTATCTATAGCATCAATCTCTTTTAGCAGAATCTCTAAACTTTCTGGGTAGATAAACGGCTCCTTGCCGGCATTTGGACAAGATATATTAATTTCCACAATACTTGCCAAGTTATTATCTATAATATAATTTACTGCCTTTTTTACGTCCTTAACTATATATTCTTCTGGAACTTTTGGCCCAAGCTTGTCCTTAGTAGATTTATTGGCAATGACCGCCACCGAGATAACTGTCGGCATTGACTGGATCTTAGTCTGATTAGCTTTGACGTAATTACTTATCTTTTCTAATCCATAATTTGGCATGCCGGCATACACCACTACGGACTTTGTCTTAGGCAAACGGTGAAACCACGGCCTTAGATTACCCTTTCTTGGCTCTAATGTCACTGACCCACCCGAGGCAAAACCAAAGCCGACATCCTCCATCAGTGGCGATAATTGAATATTCTTATCAAATCCAGCAGAAAGTCCAATTGGATTACAGAAATTAACACCGTCTATTTCCTGCTGAAGGGACTTGTCTTGAAAACTCCACATTTTACGAATGAACCACCTAGTAGGCGGCAAAGATTGAGCTACACGCCCGCAGAAAATAATTAGCTTGTGAGTTGCATCGGGAGACAATAAAAAAAGAACAGGCTTAATAAAACACTTATACATAACCTTTATTATACTTAAACGCACTAAAAAAAGAAAACTCACCACATTGGTGAGAAATACTTGGTGGGCGCTGAGGGACTCGAACCCCCGACCCTCTCGGTGTAAACGAGATGCTCTAGCCAACTGAGCTAAGCGCCCGTACGATCAAAAAGATCATAAATGGTGGGCGATGAGGGACTTGAACCTCCGACCTCGTCATTATCAGTGACGCGCTCTAACCAGCTGAGCTAATCGCCCATATTCGACCAATTGGCCAAAGAAAGATTTCGAAAATATTCAAAAGCTTTCTTTGGTGGAGATACAGGGACTCGAACCCTGGACCCCCTGCTTGCAAAGCAGGTGCTCTAGCCAACTGAGCTATGTCCCCATTGCCAAGACTTTCTAATTGTACAGTATCTTTTTAATTATGACAAGTGTATAATTAAATAATATGTTATATCAATTTAGTTTTGGCGCATTATTTTTTGGAATTTTAATTATGGCAGCTGGTGGATTGGTCGTCATTTTTCATCAGAAATTAGCTGACGACCTAGGAGGCGGCGTCAGCAGTTACGAGCGCTTCAAATTCTGGGGACTCATAACCTGCGGGGTGGGATTTGCCATCATGCTCAGCCTACATACCATACCACTGAACTGGCTGCTAAATTCCCTATTTGGTGGCGGCCTCTAGTAAGACCGCGCACCTTTTAAGTGACTAAGTGTGCTTGGTCAATTTTCTATTAGTGTAGCTGTAAAAATAGCAATACGCCCACATTATATAAAAAAGCCCCTCACGAAGGGACTTTTCTAGTTTAACAACTTGATTGTGCAATTCATCAATCGGCTTATCGTAGAGAAGGTTTTTGAACTTTGTCTCGTCCTCGAGAGGACTGTTGTAAATATGTAAGCTCAGCATATTTACGAGACCGACCTAGCTCAATTTGTGATTGCTCGACAAATTGGCATCTATTCTCCCTAGAAAGGAGGTAATCCATCCGCACCTTCCGGTACGGATACCTTGTTACG
>CALIXB010000019.1 GCA_938046775.1 uncultured Candidatus Saccharibacteria bacterium
GTCAAGAACTCGACGGGCTATGACATCAAGGACATGATCATCGGCTCGGAGGGTACGCTCGCCATCGTCACGAAGGCGACGCTGAAGCTCATCCCGCTGCCGAAGAAGACGGTCACGCTGCTCGTGCCGTTCCCGACCTTGAAGCATGCGATCGATACGGTGCCTGTCATCATGCGCTCGAAGGTCATCCCGACGGCCGTCGAGTTCATGGAGCGCGAAGTCATCATGGATGCGGAAGAATTCCTCGGCATGAAGTTCCCGGACAAGACGGCGGACGCTTATCTGCTGCTGAAGTTCGACGGCAACTCGACGGAGGAGATTTCGGGCACTTACGACGATATCGCGAAGATCTGCCTCGACCAGGGCGCGATCGATCTCTTCATCGCCGATACGGAAGAGCGCGAGACGCCGATCTGGAAGACGCGCGGCGCGTTTCTTGAGGCAATCAAAGGCTCGACGACGGAGATGGACGAGGTCGACTGCGTTGTGCCGCGTGACTGCGTCAACACGTTCGTTGAATATGTGCATCAGGTGCGCGAGGATATGGGCATCCGCATCAAGAGCTTCGGCCATGCGGGCGACGGCAACCTGCACCCGCTGATCCTGTTCGACAGCGGCAAGCCTGGCGAATGGGAACGTGCCGAGAAGTTCGGCGCCGAGATCCTGGAGCTGTGCGTGGCGCTGGGCGGCACCATCACCGGCGAACACGGCGTGGGCATCGAGAAGATCAACTCGATGTGCGTGCAGTTCTCCGAAGCCGAGCGTGCCGCGTTCTTTGCACTCAAGCGCGCCTTCGATCCGCCCGGGCTGCTCAACCCCGGCAAGGCCATCCCCACGCTGCACCGCTGCGCCGAATACGGCCGCATGCATGTCCAGCATGGCCGCCTGAAGTTTCCTGAACTGCCGCGATTCTGAACGGGAGAGATCCGATGTCGGAGCACAAGCCGGGTGATGCCACCCAGGCCCACGCCATCCTGGCCGAACTGCGCGAGCAGATGGCCAACGCCTACCATCATGGCCAGCCCCTCTATCTGCAGGGCGGCAATACCTGCCGGTTCTACGGGCACCCCGTGGCCGGCATGCCGGTGACGCCGACAGGCAGTCCTGTCGCCGCCGGGCAGACCCTTGCCGCAGACATGAGGGCGCAGCCCGACGGCAGTGCTGCTCAGGCCACCGTCATCGACTGCCGGCGCTACAGCGGCATTGTCCAGTACGAGCCTACCGAGCTGGTGGTGACGGTGCGATGTGGCACGCCGCTGGACGAGCTGGAGGCCGTGCTGGCCGAGCGCGGCCAGTGTCTGCCGTTCGACCCGCCGCGCTTTGCGCCGGGCCGTACCATCGGCGGCGTGGTGGCCACCGGCATTGCCTTTATCCGCGCCAAATTCGGCTTTTGAGATTGGATTGAGATATGGCCCACCCGAAGGAAACCCGCGACCGCCTGCGCCAGCTGTATGTATCCGGCAACCAAACGCTGGAGACGGCGGCGATGATGTGCGGCACCACGCAGGCCACCGCCCGCCGTTGGCGCGAACAGGCGCGCGAGCGCGGCGACGATTGGGACAAGATGCGCGCCGCCTACACGCTGGCCGGTGGCAGCATCGAGGAGCTGGGGCGGGCAATGATGGCCGGCTTTTTGCAGCAATACAGTTCGACGATGGAATCGTTGCAACAGGACGGCGAGTTAGGCCCGTCGGAGAAAGCGAAATTGCTGGCCAGCTTGGCCGACGCCTACAACAAGACCGTGTCGGCTAACGCCAAAATCCTGCCGGAAACCAGCAAGCTGGCCACGGCGCTGGAGGTGGTGGAACTGCTGGTGCAGGGATTGCCTCTCGTGTGCTTCGCGAAATGGTTAGTGAAGGTCTGCCTGAAGAAGAAGCTTATAAACGTTTCTTTATGGTTGATAAACAAGGTCTTCTCTTTGATGACATGGATGACCTAACTCCTGAACAAAAACCGTTTGCTAAGAAACGTGCTGACTTTAGTAACGCAGACAAGTTGACTGACCTGCTTGAAGTAGTGAAGACTGTGAAGCCAACCATTCTTGTAGGAACTTCGACTCAGCCTAATACCTTCACTAAAGAAATAGTAGAGGCTATGTGTGAAAATACAGAGCGTCCGATGATCTTCCCTTTGTCAAATCCAACCAAACTAGCTGAAGCTAGTGCCAAAGATTTGATCGAATGGTCAGATGGCAAAGCTTTTGTCGCAACAGGAATTCCTGCTGATACGGTTTCTTATAAAGGTGTAGACTATGTGATTGGTCAAGCCAATAATGCCTTGATTTACCCAGGTCTTGGTCTAGGTATGCTGGCTTCTGAAGCAAGTCTTTTGACTGATGAAATGATTGGAGCAGCGGCTCATTCATTGAGTGGTATTGTCAATCCAGGCCAACCAGGAGCTCCTGTCTTGCCACCATTCAAGTATGTAGCAGATGTTTCTATTAAAGTAGCAGAAGCAGTCGCTAAAAAAGCGCAAGAACAAGGTCTTGCACGTGCTAAAGAAACTGATATGGCTAAAGCAGTTCGTGATTTGAAATGGTATCCAACCTATAAATAAGTAAATGGAAATGGGGTGTACGAGTGTGACTGGATGCTTCGTACACCTCCTAATATATGCTAGATCATATAGAAAGGGAGACTATGGATATCTTTTTAACTTCAATTCAGAGTATTGTACCTATTATCGTCATTATCATTTTAGGTTACTTCTTGCAAGTCCGTGGTTGGTTTCAAGAGAGTTTTGGAAATGATTTATCTAAACTCATTATGAATGTGGCCATACCAGTGGCAATTTTTACCTCTGTTCTTAAATATTTAACGTTAGATAAATTGATTAGCTTGTCTGGCGGTTTATTGTATACGTTTATCGCCTTCATTCTCGGTTACCTAATGGCCTTTATAGCGGTGAAACTTTTTGGAGTGCGCCCAGGCCGTCGAGGAACCATGATTAATACCTTCGTGAATGCCAATACCATTTTTATTGGTTTGCCTTTAAACATAGCTCTGTTTGGAAATCAAGCTCTTCCCTACTTCTTGGTGTATTATATTACAAATACGGTATCTACTTGGACATTAGGTGTCTATCTAATGACCTCGGATAGCAAAGAAGGGGCTTCAAAGCAAGCTCAAAAATTCAATTGGAAGAAGCTCTTCCCAGCACCTTTATTGGGATTTCTCGTAGCCCTCGTATTTTTAGTGCTCCGTCTTCCTGTCCCAAGTTTTGCGGAAAGTACCTTGACTTATATTGGTAGTTTAACAACGCCATTATCTCTTGTTTATATCGGTATTGTTCTTGCTAAGGCCGGCTTGAATACGATTACTTTTGATAAAGATACAATTGTCACTTTAGTTGGACGCTTTATCCTAGCTCCTCTGATCATGCTTCTTGTATTGAAGTTCTTTTCCCCAAATATGGCGACAGTAGAATTTAAGACCTTTATGATTCAGTCCGCGACACCAGCTCTAGCTGTTCTCCCAATCCTTGCTAATCAAGGAAAAGGAGATGTGGAATTCTCTACGAATGTAGTGACTCTAAGTACGGTTCTATTTATCGTTGTTATTCCAATATTACAAACTTTATTAGGATAAGAAGGAAGAGGATAGGATTGAAAGTTCTGCGTTAAGAAATTTCCCTGTTTAAAAAATATTGATTCAAATTTTATGAAATTAATCAGTAGATATCGTTTTGAAAAGCCTTGATATTACGCTATTTTTAGTCTAACTGAAACCCACGCTTTCCAAACCAGGTTTTAAGAAAGCTCGTAAAGCTAGCCAGTTCTCAAAACGTTAAGAAACGGCTACAATACAGCATTTACAACACTTCATGGTTCACACCATGGGGTGTTTTTTGACGTTTTTTAACAAAATTCACGCCACTTTTCACACCAAATTCAGGCTCTATTCTACCATTTGTCAAGTCTATCAAGGCTTTAAGTAAAAAAAGAGTTAAGACAGTAGCTATTCTGAGGTTACTGTCTTATTTTTAACACTTTTTGATCCAT
>CALIXB010000020.1 GCA_938046775.1 uncultured Candidatus Saccharibacteria bacterium
GCGGCGGTATGGGCGCCGGCGAAAAAGCCAAAGATTTCAAAGGCACGGTCAAGAAGCTAGCCAAATACTTGGCGGAGTTCCGCTGGCAAATGCTCATGGTGGCGATTTTTGCGGTCGGTAGTACAGCGTTTGCGATTGTCAGTCCGAAAATTTTGGGCGGCGCCACCAACCAAATCGTCGAAGATTATGTCAGTATGAAGGCGTATGAAACCATCACCAGCAAGCTGCCAAATGGTGCTTCGTTGCCAGCTGGCACGACCGGTGCTGATGTTCTGAAGCAGCTACCGAACAAGTCGGAAATTGAAAGTCAAATTCCGTCCAACCAGCTTGAGACCATTAAAAAACTCGATCTTAGCCGGCGTCCAGAATTTCACTTTGAGGCAATTTGGCAGGTGGTCAGTTTGCTAATTGGCTTGTATATACTTAGCGCCATTTTCCGCTACATCCAAACCTGGTTGATGACCCAAGTGACGCAAACAGTTACTTTCAGAATGCGCCGGCAATTGTCCGAGAAAATCAACCGCCTGCCGCTGAGTTATTTTGACAAGCAAACCTACGGAGAAGTCCTGAGCCGCGTTACCAACGACGTTGATACTATTAGCCAAACGCTCAATCAGAGCCTGTCGCAAATCGTCTCCTCGACGGTGATGGTGCTGGGGATTTTGGCGATGATGTTTTCCATCAGCTGGCAAATGTCGCTGGTGGCGCTCTTGGTGTTGCCGCTAGCTGGCGGCGTAATCACGCTGATCGCCAAAAGCTCGCAAAAGCAATTCCTCCGTCAGCAAACACAGTTGGGTGAATTGAACGGCCACATCGAAGAAATGTACGGCGGCCATCAGGTGATGCGCGTGTTTAACGGCCAGAAAAAGTCGCTGGCTAAGTTTTCACGGATTAACGACCAGCTGCAGGAAAGCGCCTGGAAAGCTCAATTTTTGTCAGGACTGATTTATCCAATCATGAACTTCATCGGCAACATTGGCTATGTCGTGATGGCGATTTTGGGCGGCTGGCTGGCGATCAACGGTCGGCTGAAAATTGGCGACATTCAGGCGTTCATCCAATACATTAACCAGTTCAACCAGCCGCTGGTGCAAGTTGCTAACATCGCCAATGTCCTGCAATCGACCGCCGCCGCTGCCGAGCGTGTGTTTGAATTTTTGGATGAGTCAGAAGAAAAGGCGGAGGGCAAGGATTTGGTGAAATTGACTCACGTTAAGGGCGAAGTTGAATTTGACAACGTAGTCTTTGGCTACCGACCCGACCAAACCATCATCAAAGGTTTGTCGGCGCACATCAAGCCAGGTCAGCGCGTGGCGATCGTCGGTCCAACGGGCGCGGGCAAAACGACGCTGGTTAATTTGCTGATGCGATTTTATGAAATTAACAGTGGTGCGATTAAAATTGACGGCGTGGATATTCACCAGATGAAGCGCAGCGATGTGCGGCAAATGTTTGGTATGGTGTTGCAGGACACCTGGCTGTTTAACGGCACGATTCGCCAAAATTTGCTGTATGGCAATCCAACAGCCAGCGAAGAAGAGATGGTTGCTACCGCCAAGGAGGCGCATGTCGATCACTTCGTGCGGTCGCTGCCAGGTGGTTATGACATGATGCTGGGCGAGGAAGCCACGAATATTTCACAGGGTGAGAAACAGCTGCTGACGATTGCCCGGGCAATGCTGGCGCGCACGCCAATGCTGATTTTGGATGAAGCCACCAGCTCAGTTGACACTCGCACCGAAGTGCTCATCCAAAAAGCCATGGACAAGTTGATGCAGGGCAAAACCAGCTTCGTCATCGCTCATCGGCTGAGCACTATTCGCGACGCTGACCTGATCTTGGTCGTCCGCGACGGCAACATCATCGAACAAGGTAAGCACGACGAACTGCTGAAGAAAAATGGCTTTTACTCCGAGCTTTATAATAGCCAGTTTGCTGAGTAGACGTTCGCTATTTTTTGCATAGCGATATTCTCGTAGCTTCTGGTACGTGTAGCTCAAAATCAATATCAGTTTTCTGGATAATTTCATAACAAGACGACACTGCTGGGTTGTCTGGTAATTCAATTATTTTTCCATCATTAAATAGTTGCCCTTGTCGATAGATATTGTGAATAAACGGTACATTTGGTTTTGTTTTTCTCAAGCGATATAACGCTGATTCATGTCGTGTTTCGCCATCTGTAACAACTTTGGGCTGCGTATGCCATTGTCCCATAATACATAATGTTGGTAGAGAGCCGTCAATTCCGAGGATATTTTTAGCTAGCTGCTCTTCTCGTTCTTGCGGGCTTGGTGGTATGATGGCATCCTCATCTAAATTGTCAAAAAATGTATCAATAAAAACGAGCTCTTTAAGTTGATTTTGCTGCAGAAGAATTGCTATCGTTTTTATCATCTCAAGAGATAGAACGCTTAAGTCAAAAAGGTCTTCATCAACTAAGGAAAAATCATAAGAATTGATCTTTACTGAATTGATGAAGTCAAACACAGTAGGGCTAGCTTCAATGGCCAATCGTTGTATGCAAGTTTTTTTAACCAAGGTATAGACGATATCGGCATTTTCTTTTATGCCGTGAATTTCCCCATAAACAATTAGGTTTGACTTTTGTAAGGCAGGTAGCAGGAGATCGAGGTGCTTTATATCTAATTGTTTCGGTAAAAATGTTTTGATAATGTCGTAATTATTCATAAGTACTAATTTAATATTGTAACCTATAAAATATTAAAACATGTAGTTATATGTCATCAACTGTTTGTTGATATTTGGTGAACTGTCTATAATTTAAATTGTATGAATATCACCGACCAACTCCTCGCCAAATATCCCATCATCTCCAATCAAGTTGACACCAAAGAATTAAGCGTCCTGCTGCGGGAGCTGGAAAAAGTGCTGCGAAGCGGTGCGACTGGCAATATCGTAGAATTTGGCTGTTATGTCGGCACGACGAGTTTGTTTATTCGGCGGCTGCTGGACGCTTATGATTTTATGGGCGAATTTCATGTTTATGATTCGTTTGCGGGGTTGCCAGAAAAAACCCAAGCTGACAACAGTGCTGTGGGCGAGCAATTCAAAGTGGGCGAATTATTGGTGCCACGTAAAACCTTCGTTCAGAATTTTAAAAAGGCTAGCTTGAAACTGCCGATCATTCACAAGGGTTGGTTTGCCGATTTTACCCCTGAGGACGTGCCGGAAAGTATTATTTTTGCGTTTTTTGATGGTGATTTTTATGAATCAATCGTCGATTCATTTCGCGTGTGTGACGGCAAGTTTCATAAAAAAGCAACGATTGTGGTTGACGACTACGCCAATGAAGCGTTGCCAGGCGCCGCACGAGCGGTTGATGAGTGGCTGACAAATCACCGACAATTTACGATAAGAACTGAAGCCAGTCTGGCAATTATCTCCTCTTGCCCAAAAACATAAACGTGTTACAATTAAAATATTAGTAATATAAACAAGGGAGGGTTGTGATGGACGAACCGATTCACATCACGTCTGAAATAGGAAAACTTAAGACCGTTTTGTTGCATAGGCCAGGTGAAGAGCTGGAGAATTTGACGCCAGATTATCTGACCGATCTTTTATTTGACGATATTCCATATCTGAAGGTGGCGCAAGCTGAGCATGATGCTTTTGCGGAAGTGCTTAGAAATCATGGCGTTGAAGTGCTATATCTAGATCAATTAGTAGCAGAGGCGCTCAATACGGATCAATTGCGCGAACAATTTGTCGATGAAATGCTGGCTGCGTCTAAGCAGGATTCACGCCGTGTTACTCAGACTCTGCGTCAATTCTTGTTGGATTTGCCAACTCACGCGATGATCCGCAAGATTATGGCTGGTGTGCGTAAGGATGAAATTACTTTACCTCCAGATCAGCATCAGCAGCTGCATAATATGATTGAGAAGAATCATTATCCATTCTATCTTGATCCGATGCCAAATTTGTACTTTACACGTGACCCAGCTGCCGCTATTGGTAATGGTCTTACTGTCAATAAGATGCACTGGACGGCTCGTCGTCGTGAATCGCTATTTATGCGTTATATTATCGACCATCATCCACGTTTTGCGAATCGCGTGCCAGTTTGGTATAACCGTACTGAGAAATTCTCAATGGAGGGCGGCGATGAACTAGTACTAAGCGACAAGGTAATGGCAATCGGTGTATCAGAGCGTACTACGGCTGAAGCAATTGAAAAGATGGCAACCAAGCTGTTTGCTGGCTCTAACTTTAAGAAGGTCATTGCTATGGAAATTCCGAAGTCACACGCCTTTATGCACCTAGACACGGTGTTTACGATGATTGATCGAGATAAGTTTACAATTCACCCAGAAATCCGTGACCGTGGTGGTAAGATGAACTGTTTCGTTTTGGAGAAGGTTGAGGGTCAGCCGTTTCCACGTATTACACACGAGACGGACCTTGAGCATGTTTTGCGGGTGGCTTTGGGCTTGCCGAGCGTTACGTTAATTGAATGTGGTGGTGGCGATCCAATCGCAGCAGCCCGCGAGCAGTGGAATGACGGCTCCAACACTTTGGCAATTGCACCGGGTGTGGTGGTAACCTATGATCGCAACTACGTTACTAACCAAAAGTTGCGCGAGCATGGCGTTGAAGTTATCGAAGTCAGCGGTGCTGAGCTTGGTCGCGGCCGTGGAGGTCCACGCTGTATGAGTATGCCGCTAGTACGAGAGGATGTATTTTAATGGCTCAGAGTTTGAAAGGTCGGTCACTTTTAACCTTAGGTGACTATACAGCAGAAGAAATCCGCCTACTTTTAGATACGGCGCGTGAGTATCGTCGATTAAAGTATGCTGGTGTGTCACACCGAATTCACGAAGGTAAAAATGTGGCATTGCTATTTGAAAAAACCTCTACCCGGACACGCTGCGCTTTTACGGTGGCGGCTAATGATTTGGGTATCGCACCAGAGTATCTTGGCAAGGATGATATTCAGCTCGGTAAAAAAGAGACAGTTGAGGACACAGCTAAGGTGCTGGGTCGGATGTTTGACGGTATCGAGTTTCGCGGTTTTGATCATAAAACGGTGGAAGATTTGGCAAAGCATGCCGGCGTGCCGGTATGGAACGGCTTGACCGATAAATTCCATCCAACACAGATTTTGGCTGATTTCATGACTATTGAGGAGCATGTTGGTAAGCTCAAGGGCACCAAGTTAGTGTTTGTGGGTGATGGTCGTAATAATATGGCAAATTCCCTGATGATTGGATCAGCAATTATGGGTCTTGATTTCCGTATTTTAGCACCTCGTGAATTACATCCGGAGCAAGCTCTGGTTGACAAGGCTCGCCACTTCGCTAGATCAAGTCATGCGCGTATTACCATTACCGACAACTTCGAAGAAGCTTTGCGCGGCGCTGATGTGATTTACACCGATGTTTGGGTTTCAATGGGCGAGGAGGATAAGTTTGCTGAGCGTATCAATCAATTGCGTCACTTCCAAGTCAATCGTGACATGATTAACCTGACGGGAAATCCTGAAGTTAAGTTCATGCACTGTTTGCCAGCATTCCACGACGTATTGACGATTACTGGTAAAAAAGTTCAGGAAGATTTTGGTCTAGATTCTATGGAAGTTACGGATGAGGTGTTCCGCTCGCCACATTCGATTGTGTTTGATCAGGCGGAAAATCGTATGCATACAATTAAAGCCGTCATGGCTTTAACATTGTAGTTGTTGTCGTAATAAGGAGGTTAAGGAGGCTCCGAGGCAATGGTAGAAAAAATTAAAAAAGCAAAGCAGAAGCTTCGATCGCCATCAGCGTTTACAGTTCTGTTTGTCGTGATTATTATCATGGCTGCACTAACATGGATTATTCCGTCGGGCGTCTATAAGACTGATAACGATGGTAACCGTGTTGCCGGATCGTATCATGTGGTTGAAAAAGACCGCACTGTCACCGAAGAAAAGGACGGTAAAGAAGAGCAAGTTGACAAGCATGACCGGCAAGGTTTATGGGACGTCTTCACGGCACCAATTAAAGGCATGTCTGATAAGCTAGACGTGATTGTTTTCGTCATGGTGCTTGGTGGATTCCTGGGTGTTACCATGAAGACTGGCGCCCTGGACGCTTCACTCGGTGCGTTACTCCGGAAGATGAAGGGCAAGGAAAAGTGGCTCATTCCAATCTTAATGACGCTGTTTGCTATCGGTGGTACGACCTATGGCATGCAGGAGGAAACGGTAGCCTTTTACGCGCTAGTTATTCCGATGATGATCGCTGCTGGCTACAACGCAATGACTGGTGTGATGGTGATTGTGCTGGGTGCTGGTGCTGGTGTGCTTGGTTCGACTATTAACCCATTCTCCACCGGTGTTGCAGCAAAAACTGCAGACGTGAAATTGGGCAATGTTATCCCAATTATGTCTATCATTTTGGTGCTGTGTTTGATTGCGGCAATCATCTTCACTATGCGTTACGCAGCAAAGGTGAAAGCTGGTAAATATAAAGAAGATGTTCGCTATAAGCCGGCCACAGCGGCCTTGGACATGACTAACGTACCGAAATTTACTTGCCCACGAAAAGTCGTCATGGGCGTCTTCGCTATTACGTTTGTGTTGATGGTCCTTTCGCTGATTCCTTGGGGAAGTTGGGAAATCACATTATTCGCCGACCTGTTTAAGTGGGCTTCAGAGTTGCCAATTATCGGTGCAGTACTTGGTGTAGTGCACAGCGCAGCCTTTGGTGACTGGTACTTTAACGAAATTACTGCACTATTCTTAATCTCAACAATTGTTATTACCGCAATTTACTATAAAGAGTTTAAGAAAGAAGGTATTTTTCCAGTCGACACCTTTATTGACGGCGTGAAGGATATCTTACCAGTTGCTTTGATTATCGCAGTGGCAACCGGCGTCTCTGTTGTGATGACTAACGGTGAGATCCAAGATACTATCATCAGCTGGGGTGAAGCGCTCCTGAAAGATGCTGGCGGTGGTGTTGTTGGTGTGTTGGCGTATCTGTTCTACTTGCCAATGTCATTCATCGTGCCATCATCATCAGGTTTGGCAGCAGCAACCATGCCGGTTATTGCGCCGATTGCTGATCTGGTTGGCTCAAGCAAAGAAGTCATGGTGGCAGCCTTTGCTACAGCATCAGGTTTGCTTAACATGATGGCTCCAACTATTGCTTCATTGATGGGTGGTCTGGCACTGGCTGGCGTTTCATATCGCGACTGGCTGAAGCGGTCAGCTCCGATTATGGCAGTATTTGCCGTCATCAGCCTTGTAGTTATTGCAATCTTTGGAGCGCTGTAACGCATGGATAAGAAGCGTACTATTGTAGTAGCGCTCGGTGGTAACGCCCTGCAACGGCAGGGCGAAGCCGCGTCTGAGCAGCAGCAGCGGGTGGCCGATGAGACAGTTCGTCAACTTCTGCCACTTATCCAGGCGGGTCATAATGTAGCGATTGTCCATGGCAATGGGCCGCAAGTCGGTAACATTGTCCTGCATGAAGAAGCGATCAACACGGCTAATGTGCCAAGTTTACCTCTGGAGGATTCTGGCGCTATGAGTCAGGGTTTGATTGGTTTCTGGCTACAGCAAGCTCTGCATGACGCCTTTAAGGTTAATCAAATGAATAATCGCGCCATCAGCGTGGTGACACAGACAATTGTTGACTTAAGCGATCCAGCTTTTCAAAATCCGACTAAGCCAATTGGTCCGTTTTATTCGGAAGAGGAAGCTAAAACTGTCGCTAGTGAGCGGGGCTATACGGTGAAAGAAGATGCTGGTCGTGGTTGGCGACGAGTTGTGCCTTCACCAAAACCTCAGACGATTGTTGAGGCCGATGTGATTAAAGCGCTAGTCCATGCTGGAGTTACGGTCGTATCAACTGGCGGTGGTGGCATTCCTGTTTTGCAGGATGAAACTGGTCAATTAAAAGGTATTGCAGCAGTTATTGATAAGGATTTTGGAGCAGCCAAACTGGCAGACCTTTTGGAAGCTGATACATTGTTGATTCTAACTTCGGTTGACGCGGCTAAGATTAATTTTGGCAAGCCAGATGAACAATCCTTAGGCGAGGTCTCAGTAGAAGAGCTTCAAAAACACATTGATGACGGTCAATTTGCGGCAGGCTCGATGTTACCAAAAGCTCAGGCGGCGCTGGCGTTCCTGGCCAGCAAGCCGGGCCGCACGTCAATTATTACCTCGTTAGATAAAACTGCTGAAGCAATCAACGGCTCAGCTGGAACGATAATCAAATCGTAATAATACACACAAGAAATTCCTGTCGATAGAGCAGGCTTTCTTGTGTTTATAGATATTTTATTTTATAATATAGAAATTATGTTACAGTATCTTCGCTCGTCAAGTAACGACTCGGTGATTAGTACGCAAGAAAAATTGCGTGCAGGTTCTTGGGTGCGCTGTGAGCGTCCGAGCGAGGAGGAGGTGGCACAGCTATTGACGTTAGGCCTGGACGAGGACTTAATTAGTGATGCGCTTGATCCACACGAGGTGCCACGTATTGAATTTGATAACGACTGGACGTATCTAATTGCCCGGCTACCAGATACAGATGATGATTTTAATGATTTTACCACGCCAATATTATTTTGTCTGAATAAAGATTATCTTGTGACATTATCGCGGGATAGCTTGGGGCGTTTATGGCAGCCATTTATTGATAAGACGCGAATTAGAACTGATCGGCAAATTGAGCTTCTGGTTACTATGGTTGAGGCAATTTCAACTCAATACCAGAGGCGGGTGGCAACGATTAACCGTCAAATGCGTGCTGCTACGGATAATATTCATACATTGAGAGTTAATGATATTGCGACGTTGGCTGAATACGAACGCAAATTGAACGATTATTTAGATGCCCTCATTCCGATGAACTGGGCAATTGAGCGCCTTTTGGCAACCCAAAAACTGCGCCTGAAGGAAGATGATAAGGAAGACGTTGAAGATATTTCGATTGATTTAGAGCAGGTAATTGCGCGATGTAAAAGTTTATTGAGGACTATTACAAATGTCCGCGATAGTTACCGGGCAGTGATGGACACGCGGCTTAATGAGACGATTCGTCTTCTAACAGTAATTACGGTAGCTTTGACTATTCCAATGATGATTGCTGGCTTATACGGTATGAACGTACCAGTTCCGGGAGCCGATAATCCAGTGATGTTTTGGATTATTGCCGCAATTAGCATGGCTCTGGCTGTTGTTGTGGGATATTATTTCTTAAGGCGTAGGTAGCGCGAGCGTCACCTCGAATCTAAATTGCTAATATAGCTTATGTATATTATAATTTTTTCATGGTGGTGGGTTATTTTGAGCGCAGATCACTGACCGAGAAGCTGACGCAAGTTAATCGAATGCATAAAAATGGCTGGATTC
The DNA here is from genome assembly GCA_938046775.1 of uncultured Candidatus Saccharibacteria bacterium. Taxonomy (GTDB): domain Bacteria; phylum Patescibacteriota; class Saccharimonadia; order Saccharimonadales; family Saccharimonadaceae; genus Nanosynbacter. The sequence goes on from CALIXB010000020.1 coordinate 9,374, forward strand.
ACTTGGGCGGCAGTTTTGATGCTGTTCGTGTATCTAAGGCTTTATCACTGTCTACGAATGTAGTGCGTGATGTGCTTGATATTCATGAACTTCCTCGAGCAGAATTCTCTGATGGTGTTGAATATGTCTTTACGCGCATGCCGTTTGGGAGAACTGATTCTGGCAAAACGGTGCCATTTTTAATTGCGATTTCGGGCGGTCATTATATTACAATATCGCCGTATGCTAAATTCTCGCCTCTAGAAATTAGTGATTATTTATTCGGTACCACTGAGCGGCCAGCGGGAATTTTTGCTGCAAATCTAGCCTATATTATTGCCCAATATGAACAACGTGTGCATTTGTTAACGGAGAAGATTACTGATGCTCGGCGGCGCCTAAGTCGTCGTGAAGTGGAAAATGCTGATTTTATTAAATTTGTAGCAATTGAAGATACACTTAATGAGTATCAAAGTAGTCTGGAGGGAATATCTCGTGTTATTGCGCAGCTGATGGAGAATCGCCGTCATTTGTTTAAAACACGAGATTTAGAAGCGCTGGCGGATATTGATTTACATATCAAGCAGATTTTAGTAGCAATTAGCTCCAGCGCACACACCATATCCAGTATTCAAAATGCCTATTCAACCGTGGCTAATAATACTTTGAATCAGCGGATGAAAGTTTTAACAGCCATTACCATACTGCTAGCAATTCCGAATGTCTTTTACGGCATGTATGGAATGAATATTGCCTTGCCGTTTCAGGGGGAGCCTTGGGCATATCCAGTAATTACCAGTTTTACAGTGTTGTTGATTTTACTTGTTATGGTTATTGCCAAGCGAATTCGCTTATTCTAATATATAAATAAGTAGGCATTTTAAAATGTTTTTGCTTGACGTACCAATAGACGTTTGGTACCATTGTTGATGTGTCTCGCGCCGAAGCATTAAATTGCTGATATATAAGTGATAAAGGTCGAAGCGCGTGGGGCTGCACATAATAATAAGGAGTGCAAAACACATGCCAATAGCAATCAAGTTTGTGCCATCTCGGCGCAAAAAGATCGCGGTGGATGTGGTGCCTGCCGAATGGCAAACATACATAGCACAATAAAAAGTGCAGTCGCTCTCATAATAGAATAGGGACGACTATAAATAAATCCCGCTCCAAGGCACCGGAGCGGGATTTTGGTTTTTCATCAAATAATATTTAATCTTTTATTTCTACGCCAGCCTTTTTAAGTGCTTCTTTTACTGACGATTCAATTGAGCCTGAGCTATCCATTTCAGTATTTTTTCCATTGACATAGAAGGTTGGAGTGGCGGCAACACCATGTTTGCGCCCCAATGCCATATCAAAGTCAATCTTATTCTTAACCTTGTTGCCGGCAACATCGATTTTATACTGATCAATGTTGAGGTTTAGTTTTTCAGCATATGACCTAAATATCGTGTCGCGCTCTGTGGCACTGGCATTCTTCCAGGCGTCTTGACTAGAATATAAGAGATTATTCATCTCCCAGAATTTTCCTTGCAGTCCAGCGGCTTCAGCGACGGCTGCGGCAGCGCGTGCATTTGGGTGTGAGCCAGCAATTGGGAAATTGCGGAAGATAAGCCTTACATTATCCTTGTATTTTTTTGCAATTTCTTCAGTTTTTGGTGCAGCAGCGCTACAGCCAGGACATTGATAGTCCGCGTACTCAACAATAGTCACCTTAGCGTTCTTACTGCCAATTTCATGGTCGGCAATGTTGCCGTTTCGGGACTCTGCGGCTATTGCTGTGTTCAACTGATCGTTTGTGATATCGCTCACATTGAGTCGATTTTGTGTTGAAATATAAATCATTCCGCCAACAATTGCTATTACAATAATTGAGAAAATTATCCAGCTTTTCTTGTTCATTTTACCTCCGTTTACTCTAGCAAGTATAGCACGAAATACGGTACAATAAAACTATGATGATAATGCTAATTATTGGATATTTAGCTGTTTTAGCGGCGTTGTTGATTGTGCTGGGAATCCGACCAAATGCGCCGTCGCATAGTCAATTTGAATTGCAACGTCGAAGTAAAAAGGGTGATAAAAAGGCCGATATTTATTTGCGCCAGCAAAAATTCTTATACGATATAATTTCTTTGCAACGAGTACTGGCGTCTTTACTGCTGGTTATTTTAACAGTTATTAGTGTCAATTTATTTCACTGGACAATTGGACTCGTGTCATCAATGATAATTGCTCTTGAAATCGGTGCGGTGGCACGGATCCGTTTGTGGCAAAAATATTCACAGCAGTTATATGAAAAATATGAATCACAAATCTTAGTGATTATTGAACGTCATCAATTATTGTTTTCGCTAATTCGTTCGGTTCCGCCAATGGTAAATAATAGCCCTGTAGTTGAGTCGAAGGACGATCTATTGGAGATAGTTGCTCGGTCGAGTAGAGTTTTCTCTGCTAACGAAAAGAAGCTGATTAATAGTGGGCTAAAATTTAACGATATGAGAGTTGAGAGTGTGATGACGCCACGAAGTATGATCGAGGCGGTGTCGGTGGATGAGTTTCTTGGGCCATTAGTCTTAGACGATCTTCATAAAAAAGACCATAGCCGGTTTCCGGTTATCCAAGGTGATATTGATCATATAGTTGGCATGTTAAGGATTCAAGATTTGTTAACCATTGACTGCAAGTCAAAATCTCATCGTGCAGAAAAAGTTATGAGTAGAGATATTTACTATATAGATAAAGATCAGACTCTATCGTACGCTTTGGCTGCATTCTTAAAAACTCAGCATCATCTTTTTATTGTTATTAATGAGCTCCGAGAAACGGTGGGTTTACTGAGTTTGGGTGATGTTATGGAGGAATTGCTGGGTCGTAAGATAGATAATGAATTTGACTCTGATGAAGAACTCCGTAAGGTTATTGAGCATAAAAATCGCAACACTGACGACTTAAAGAGCTAAGAGTCTATTTTTTGCATGTAATGGCATTCAGGGTAATTGGAGCATCCGTAAAATGGCGAACGATCTTTTTTGCTATGTCTTATCACCAGATGACCGCCGCGACAGCGTGGGCATGGTTTAATTTTTTGAGATATGTCTGATACATCAGGAATTGGTATTACGACACCTTTATCTTCAAGGGCGCGGATGATGGTAAGTAGTCCCGTGTTATCAATAAGTCGTATTCTGTTGCCATTGGTAGAATATTTCACAAATTTTCGTGCATCTGAGGAGAAGATGTTTGTAGTGACAAAGAATGCTTCACCTCCATGTAAATGATCAACAACTGCGCCATAAAAATCACGCATTTCGGATACTTTAACAATTTTTTCTATATATTTTTTACATTGGACATAGCTCTGGACGCCGTTTTTGTATAATACAATGTCTATGCCACCGTCACGTTTATACAGAGTGGTTGTAGCCGAATAGCCAAAGTGCTCAAATAATTGGGCGATGTATTTCTCGAAATCATATGGCGACATGGAGCGAATTTTAGTGAGTAGCTCGTGGTCGCTGAGCGGCGTGACTTTAGGTGTGTCCTCCGCAGTGGACTTCTTGGTTAGCCGCATTTTTTCTGATATATCATTAGTAAATGGCTTAATATCTGCCGTGACTGTCTTTTTCTGACTTAATTCTTCTAGCTCACGAGAGGCTGTGAGATATAATTTTCTATAATGAAAAATCACAATGGGACTGGCGATAATCCATGTAATTGAACAAAAGATGACTACAGTGCCCACCGTATAGCTATCCATGTAGTGATTATAGCATAAAACTGTCGCTGCTGTGTGATATAATAAACAGATATGAAACAGAGGACTTTTGCAATTGATACACCAACGAAAGTTGGGGAAATGATGACAGTGGCTGGCTGGGTGCATTCCCGGCGCGATCACGGCGGGCTGATTTTTATTGACTTACGCGACCATACTGGGTTGGTGCAGTTGGTGATTAATCCTGAGCAGGCGGAGGCATTTCATTTGGCGGAAAGCCTGCGCGACGAGTTTGTGATTCGTACCAGTGGTGTGGTGACGGAGCGCGGCGAGGGCCTGAAGAATCCAAATATCGCCAGCGGTAATGTGGAAATTGTAGTGGAAAACCTGGAAATTTTAAACCGTGCTGAAACCTTGCCGATCCAACCGTTTGCTGAGGAAAACCAGGCGGGCGAGGACTTGCGTTTTAAATATCGTTACCTTGACCTGCGCCGTCCAAGGATGCAGCAGATGCTGAAGAAGCGTGCTGAAATGTACCGACGGATGCATCAGTACATGGATGACCGTGACTTTATTGAGATTCAGACGCCGATTTTGGCAAATTCTAGCCCCGAGGGCGCACGCGATTTTCTGATCCCAAGTCGTTTGCAGGAAAATAAGTTTTACGCGCTGCCGCAAGCACCGCAGCAGTTCAAGCAATTGCTGATGGTTGGCGGCGTGCCACGGTATTACCAGCTGGCGGCGTGTTTTCGCGATGAAGATCCGCGGGCTGATCGATTGTACGGTGAGTTTTATCAGCTGGATCTCGAGATGAGCTTTGTTGAGGACGGTGAGGAAGTCCGCCAGGAAGTCGAACCGTTGATGCGGCAGCTGGCGACTGAGTTTGCGGGCAAAAAATTGCTGGATTTGAGCGATCTCGCGGTCTGTGACGGCAGTCCAATTCCGCGCATTTCCTACCGCGACGCCATGGAGACCTATGGCTCGGATAAGCCAGATTTGCGCTTTGGCATGGAGCTGATTGAGCTGACTGACGTGTTTGCTAATACCGAATTTGGCGTGTTTAAAAACGCTGATTGCATCAAGGCAGTTTGCGTCAAAAATGGCGCTAGCCTCAGCCGTAAGCAAATCGATCAGTTTACTGACATTGCCAAGAGCGAAGGGGCTGGCGGTTTAGCCTACATCACCTACCAAGATGGTGAGGCAAAATCGCCAATCGCCAAGTTCTTGAGCGAAGCAGAACTGTCTTCAATCCAACAAAAAACTGGCGCAGTTGATAGCGACGCAGTTTTCTTTGGTGCCGATGCTCGCCCAGTTGTCAACGCCGTGCTTGGTCGCTTGCGAAACGAATTTGCCGCCCACTTCAACCTGAAAAAATCGGATGAGGTAGCCTTGGCTTGGATCATCGATTTTCCGTTCTATGAATGGGATGACCACGGCAAGAAGCTTGATTTTGGCCACAACCCATTTGGCATGCCAAAGGGCGGCCTACAGGCGCTGGAGTCGGCGACGACTGACGCTGAAAAATTAACTATCGTGGCCGATCAATTCGACATGGTAATGAACGGCTACGAAATCTGCTCCGGCGGTGTACGCAACCACAACCCGGCGGTGCTATACAAAGTGTTTGATCTGCTCGGCTTTAGCGAAAGCTACGTCGAAGAAAAATTTGGCGCCATGCTAAACGCCTTCAAATACGGTGCGCCGCCACACGCTGGTTGTGCCTTTGGTGTTGACCGCATTCTCATGGAACTCATCGACGAAACGAACGTCCGCGAAACCTTGGCCTTTCCAAAGAACGGCTCGGGCGTCGATGTGATGATGGATTCACCGTCAATGGTTGATTCAGTGCAGCTGCGAGAATTAGGACTATAAGATACATCACGACAGAAAAGACTGCCGTGAGTATTCTATGGTGACGAGTGAGTTATTTTTGCCGCTTTTTCTGGCTGATAAATTGTGCAATAAGACCAATAATAACAACCAGAATTGCAACGTAAAGTAATCCATTAATCAACCAGGCGGCAAGGCGAAAAACATTGCTCAATACCCAAGCGATGATGACCAGGACTGCGATACTGTAAATTAATTTAGGAAAAGACATATACACATTGTATCATTTACCATTGTTACTGTCTATTGAATCATCTACCGCTAGCTAAGCATATTGTCAAACCACCCCTTACTATAGCAGTCCCGAAAATTCCAAGCTCCAGGACTTTCGGTCTTGTAACTCCAGTACAACCAGGCATCAACGTTTGCTGGTACGGCAAGTTGCGATTGGCAGTGATAATATTCGGTACTCTCGCTGGCAACACCTGGCGGCAGGGCAGCACTCCATTCGCCAATGATCAGAGGTTGCTGACGGGAGTAATCGCGGTATTCGCCAGACCGTTGGTCAAGCACCTGACGGTGGTGAGTTAGCGATGTCGCTTGATTGTCCGTATCGGAGAAGCACTGATAATGATGTATATCCAGCGTATTAGACCCGACGCGCCCCGACCACCAAGCTGGTTGGTAACAATCAGACGCCACGATGCGCACATGAGATGGCAATTTACCGCGCAACGTTCGGCTCGTTTTGCGTGTCCACCACCACAATTGCCACCGTTCGCGTCGTGTGTTCACCAGCGGTTCATTGAGAAGTTCAATGCCCCACAGCGCGGGATGCTCGCCGTATTCACTGGCGATATCCAGCAGTATCTGTGTAGTTTTTCGCTGATTGGCGCGTTGATACCATTGAACGTTACCGGTATTGCCGCTGCCACTGTGGTCACTGGCATTTTGAGCACCAGGCGCGGCGTGGAGGTCGAGCAGCGCCTGTAGGTCATACTGCCGGGCCATGTCCATCAGCCAGTCAAGCTGCGGCTTTGCTGATATATACGGCGGCTGATCCTCGAGCGCCCAATAACCAATCGGCAGTCTTAGTAGTCGTATACCAGCTTGCGCCAGCCACTTGATATCAGCTTCTTGGATGAAGGTTTGTCGATGCTGCTGGATGCGCGCTCGACCATCTGTGGTTTTAGATAATTCATATTCGTTGGTCGCGTCGGTTCCGGCAAATACACTTGGCGTCATCCATCGCTCCAGCACCAGCCAACCGCCCAGATTGACACCGGGCATGGCAGGCGAGGAGGAGTGATGGCTCATATTTCTACTGTATCATGAATAATCTGGATTTTCTGCCAAAGTAGATGGCTGGAGGGTTATATTCGAACACCTAACCAAGATGCTAAAATATCACCAGCAAAGTAAGCCAAACCAGCTGCAATTGCACCTAGCGTTAGAGTGATTACGGATGATCGCCACGGCGATTGCTCGCTGACCTTTCCTTTAATGAAGCCGATTAATACGAATACGACAGCAGTTAATATTGAGCTAACGTAAAATAATGTTGTGCTGGAAATTTTTAGGTTTGCTATAACATCAATTAAGTATGGCAGAACCGGTACGCTGCCAACTATGACGAAAGCTAAAAATGTCATTAGTCCTATTATTTTTGACGAGGACCGCTTTTTCTTATTATGAACCAGCTCATCATGTTCAGCGCTTGCCGCTAAGTAGGCGCTGGATCCCATTGAGAATCCATCGGCAATTAAATTAGCAATACCTAAAATAAGGATCACTGCGCTGGAAATTCCAGCTCCAGCTGAGGCTGCCACGACCGCGAATGTTGTTACGGTGCCATCGACTGCGCCATAGACAAATTCTGGAATATACTTCTTAATAATGTTTTGCATAACTGTATTATTTTACCACAATAACTTTGTTCGAAGATTGGGCTATTGACATTTTAATAAGCTTATGCTATAGTCAAATAGTTAGATTATCTAATACAAACAAATTAGTAAAGCATGCTACAATAAACATAAGAAATATAAACTTTTACAGAAAGGCAAGGCGTGGAAGATATTCAAACAACCATAATCTTATTATCGATCATAGTCGGGTTATTGTCTGTTATTATCGTGGCGTTGCTGGTGGTAGTTATTACCCTGTTGGTAAGGATTAACGCAATCATGAAGAGTGTTGGCAGAATTACGACAAATGTTGCCAGTGCGACCGAATGGTTGTCGCCAACAAAAGTTTTTAGTGAAATATCAGGATTGTTTCGTAAAAAATAATTAAATAAAAAGGAGTAGTAATATGAAAAAGGTATTAGCAATTATCGGTGCAGCAGCAGCAGGTTTTGCAGCAGGAATTTTAACGGCGCCAAAGAGCGGTAAAGAGACTCGTAAAGATTTAAAGAAGAAAGCCGTCAAATTGAAGGCTGACACAGAAAAGGTTGCCGGTAAGGCGGCTGCGGTAGCTAAAGATAGCGTTGATTCGTTAAAAGTTGGTTCCCGAAAAGTAGGCGATGCTGTCACGGAAACTGCGAAAGACGTTAAGGGTAACGTCGAAAAGCGCTTTAAGTAATATTTGACTATATTCAAGAAGACGTGAGATAATATTAAGTGATGAGAAAAACCACTTTCTATCTCGCGTCTTTTTTAGTTGCTTCAAGTCTGCTAATCACACCACAGACAGTTTTGGCTGAATCAGTGGACGTTAGTATTGATTCAGAAATTACTAAAGCACTTCGTCAAAACTGTAGTTCTGTGCGAGTGGCTGTTAAGAATATTCATACCAATGACGCATTAACTAGGGTTAATGTTGGTCAAAGATATAATTCTATTTCTACTAAGCTGATGGCCAGATTAAACGGTAGGCTAGCCATTAACAAGCTGGATAGCTCTAAATTAGTCAATATCACTAATAATTTTGAGTCAGCGCGACTCAAGTTTAATAGTAATTATAACGATTATGATACAGCAATGACTGAATTGCAGCGAGCTAGTTGCCTAGATAATGTAGCAGATTACTACCAAAAGTTGATTGCTGCCAGAGACGCGCGAAATCGCTTGTCTGAAGATATAAAAACAATGAATGATTTGTTAATTAGGTATAGGGAAGAGGTTCAGGCTGTTAAGGGTTCAATTTCTGGAGGCCAAAATGGATAGGCTAAAAGACTTGTTGTGTCGGTATAAGTTTGTGACTTTTATTGGTCTAACAATTACTATCTCTGTTTTTTTGGTTCTGGTGGCTATGTTTACGTACTATAAAACTGATGCTTATCGTTTGGACTTGAGTCGTCCTGAATATTCGTCACGTCGAAAGCAGATAAGTAAAGATACTAATGAGAAGAGTCGTGAATTTGACGCCCAAGGTCAGGTTAATCAGGGCACATTAAAAGACTTCTTGGATGTATATGATAAGGAAGTAGAAAACGTCAGCAAAATCAAAGCATTTTCTAACGATGTACTCAGTGACAAAGAATTGGGTCTGCGTAGTAACTAAACTATTTTTTAATTATTGGTGTTGGTGTTGGCAGCGTTGCCAGAAGGACTCCTTCGCGGTCAAAGTTTTGCAGTAAGCGATGACGCATTTCGGAGGTCACAGCCCATTGGTCGGATGGCTGAGTTTTTCCAGCGATAATTAATTCCGTGCCTCGCCCAGTAATGTCACCGACAGAAACAAATTTAGGTGGATCAATAATTTTCTTTTGCCAAGCTTTTTCTTTGGATAATTTTTCGCCAGTAGAATTAATAATGTGTGTAACCTCAGATATATCAGAGCTGGGGTCAATATAAATACTAAAGCGCGACATGCTATAGCCCATCGTTTTGTTGATGACATGCTGAATTGTGCCGTTGGGTACGTAATGGACATTACCGCCAGAGTCACGTATAACAGTGGTGCGAGTACCTACTCTCTCAACCGTGCCAGCGGCGCCCATGACGTCAACCACGTCACCGACGCGATATTGGTTTTCGGCAATGATAAAAATTCCAGACAGGAAGTCTTTAACTAGTGACTGGGCGCCAAATCCTAAGGCTACACCAATTATTCCGGCGCTAGCAAAGAGCGGTGATAAATCGAACAAGAATAACTTATTAGCAATGATGGCAACAACGTAAAACGTAATAATAATTCGCCAGAAACTGCGGGTTAACTGGATAAGGGTTTTTTCGCGTTTTTCTATATCCTTATGGTGCCAGGATCGATGCTTAGCGGTAGAGCGAATTGAGTAATGTATCGCCGAAGAAAGTAAATATTTTACGATAAAGTAGACAAAAACGGAACCAACAACAACGCTTATGGTGTCAATAATACGCTCGCTAATTAACCAGCCCATGTTATTGCCATGTAGCCATTGACCTAAAGTAGAAGAGTCCAAAAACTGTTTTATAAGCTTATCCATTACTGATTTAGTATAATGGAAAGTATGAATTTTGTCGATCCAAATCAGTTTATTATTACTCGTAAGCGCAAAAAATATAAGTTTGCTTTGTTTTACAATTCGCCACTGTGTTTTGAGTTTGATGAATGGGTACCGCACCAGGTTGATGTGTTGGAAATTGGTGCTGGTAACGGTATGTTTGTGGTGGAGTTGGCGACCCGCCATCCGGAACAGGTGTTTATGGCAGTTGATGTTAAAGGTGATCGCTTGCAAAAAGGTGCACGGGAAGCGGAGGTTCGCGGGCTTAATAATGTATTTTTTGTTAGGGCCAGGGCTGATCAGATTGGCGAGCTGTTTACGTCTAACTCACTCAGTGCTATTTGGCTGACTTTCTCTGATCCATTTCCGCGAAAACGTAGCGCTGGACGTCGTTTGACGCATCCGCATTTTTTGAAAACTTATGCCGAATTATTACAACCTGGCGGGTCGCTAATTATCAAACATGACAATCCTGGCTTTTTCAATTGGAGTCTCGAGCAGCTGGTTACCGAAGGTTGGCGTTTGAAAGAGCTGACTTTTGATTTGCACGAGTCAGATCTCGGCGAAGATTACAAAATTCTCACCGCCTACGAAAAGCGTTGGCTGGGTGAGGGTAGAATTATCAATTTTGTAAAAGCGGTGCGCGGCTAATATACTAAAATTAAGGAGTTTTATGAAATTTAACGACTACTCAACAAAAGCAATTTCTACATTAACAGACAAGGAATCTCATGATTATGGTGATGTTGACGCCAGGCTAATGTCTCAGGTCCTCGGTTTGAGTGGCGAAGCCGGTGAAGTAATGGAGAAATTTAAGAAAATATTACGGGACAAAGATGGCAAAATCTCTGATGATGATCGTGCCGCAATCATTAAGGAGCTGGGTGATGTACTCTGGTACATTAATTCTATATCTCATCTGCTTGGCAGTAGCTTGGAGGAAGTAGCACGGAAAAATAACGATAAACTACTTAGTCGTCAGAGTCGCGGAAAGATTCATGGTAGTGGTGATGATCGCTAATCTTTAGCTAGTTGTTCACGAATCCAGCCATCAATTGTACCCGCACCCATACAGAGGACCAGTTTTCCTGATTTTTGCGCTGTAGTGATATTTTGCCACAGATTATCATCAAGCTTGGCAAAATGAAGTTTTTCTGGAACAATATTTTTGGTGAGTTGTTGTGGTGTTAGAATTGGTAGGTCTGGATTTTCTCTAGTCAGATAAGTTGGCAGCCAATAAACTTCATCGGCATCACGGAAAATATCCGCGGTATATTGGTCTATTATTTCATACTGACGTACGTTTTGATGTGGTTGATATACTAGTATTACCTGGTCTGATAATTCTCGGGCCATTTGTAATGTCGCGCGAATTTCAATTGGATGATGACCATAATCAGAGTATAAGTTGTCGGCCAATTTTTCAAAGCGGCGACCTGATCCTGGAAAAGAATTAATTGCTTGATATATTGCTGACTTATTGGCGGATATATTCATGTGCTTCAAAGCTTCAATTATCAGTGTGGCGTTTTTTCGATTATGTTCACCAGGTATAGTAATATTTTGATCAGCGCTGCTTAAAGTGATTAGGTTTTTTGTATTAAATATGGTGGAGTTTTCTTGCCAGACAATAACTTTTTTGGATTTTTCGCCAAATTCATGGAAAGCCTCTAAATAAGATTTTTCTGTTGGATATGTGTCTGGGTGGTCATAATCTACTGAAGTAATCACGCTAATTTCCGGAGAAAAATGTAAGAAATTGCGATCAAATTCATCACACTCGTACACGAAAAATTGACTATTTTCATTAAATTCTCCACTTGGCGCAAAGCTTAATGTCGAGCCAACGGAATAACTTACAGGAATTTGCAGTTGCTGCATCGCCCAGACTAGCATGCTTGTGGCGGTGGTTTTTCCATGGGTGCCGGCAATTGCAATGAGCTTCAGGTTCTTGTCGGCAATTATCTGCGCCAATAGCTCGTCGCGCTTACTGGTTTTTATGCCTAATTCTCTGGCTAAAACTAACTCTGGGTGATTGTTAGGTAATGCGGCGGTATGAATGAACCAGTCAAAAGGCACCTTTTTATGCTCTGACCGTAAATATTCACCAGATTGGTCAAAGGAAATAGCTATGCCGGCCGCTTCTAACTCATCAGTGATAAGACTTGGTGATTTATCGGAGCCGCAGACATCATAACCTGCCCCTAAGGCAATCCTACTAAGTGGACCGATGCCAACACCACCAATTCCCGAAAAATAAATTCTCATAACTTTATTATAGCACTGTAAGCTGAGTAGGTTCTCGTCGTTTAGATAATTTGATATACTAAAATTAGAGAGAAGACGGTGGGATGGCAATAGACAAGAGAAAGACTAAATTTAGGATTAAGCGACTCAGTCAAATTAAGACTTGGCAGCTGGTCATTTTATTAGTCATGTCTTCTTTTATTTCAGCAACATTTCTTCGTCTTAATAATGTTGGTATGGTGGAGCGGCGAGAATCTGTGGAGAACGCTGACAAAACCGGTGACATAGTTAGTCTTCAGCAGCGTCTGTACGATTTGCAGCGTTACGTTTCAACGCACATGAATGCTCATCCGGGCAAAATAGCCTTAGACCATACTTATAAGCGAGCATACGAACAAAAATTAAAAGAATTTGAGGAGGCAATTAAAAATCAATCGAATAACGATACGGTTTCAAAAGTTCGTTCCGTCTGCGATGCCAAGGCTCAGCAGGGTGGCTATGGTAGATTTACGACACAGGCAGACCCAAGATATATAAATTGTATTAACGAAGAATGGGAGAAGTATCCTGCCGCTAAGGTTGCTAATCTACAGTTTGAAGCTCCTTCGACTGAACCGTATTATCATACGTTTGTATCACCAGTGTGGTCTGCTGACTTTGCTGGATGGTCGCTGCTGGTGACAGTACTGATTGCTGTGATTATTATAGTGCGCCTGGTTATCTTGGGCGTATTAAAATTAATGTTGAAGCAACGAAATAAGCTTTTTTAGCTTGACAGGGGTGATATAGAGATAGTAATCTATATAGGTATAGCATTAATAGGAGGTACATAACCAAATGGCTTACAAGCATACCAATTCAAAGGGCATCACATACTACTTGCATAAGACTGACGTAACTTTGCGCGGCGGCAAGACTCAAACCATCTATTTCTTCGCTAAGGTTGAGAAGAACGAGAAGGGCACTCCATGTGATTTGCCAGAAGATCGTATTGTAAAAGAAAATCCACGCAACGGTTTCTTGACAATCTCTAAGAAGAAATAGTCTTTTGCTTGCACCATAAGCGTGTTTGGTGATATAGTATAACCAAACAAACAGGTGCCACAACTCCTCTGCAAAATAGCAGGGGAGTTTTTTGATGAGGTTGATTATTTGTGGATATTGTGATATAATAGCTAATATATGAAGTCGAAGACGGTTGAAGTGTTGAAGCTTGCTAGACCGAACAGAGCGGGCATTATTGATGTTGTTGATTCGGACGGTAATGTTGTGCCGCTGGATTATTCAGGTGAAGATTTTGTTCCTGATGTGAATAGTTGTAGTGGTAAAGATTTTACAAAGAGAAATAGAACTATAGTTGAGATGTGTGATCTTTTCGGCGGGATTCGTAGTCGTGCTGGCTTTGCCGAATATCATAGAGATCGTGGCGACTATGATCGGGCTCGTCGCATAGAAAGAAACAGGGGTAGTGATATTTCTGAAGTTGGCAGGCTTGCTATAAATGCTTGTGAAGTATGTCCACTTAAGCTTGATTGTAAACTGTATGGTAAATTAGGGAATGCTGTCCTAAATAATGCTATTGATTATAAAAAGGTTCGCGCGGCTACATCTCTGACTAAAGCGGGTAAGAAACGTTCGGGTTGGAATAAGGGTTGCATAGATAATAATGCGTAAAGAAAAACCCCCTTCTGAAAGAAGAGGGGTTTTTCTTGGTGGCGGGGGTAGGATTTGAACCTACGACCTTTTGGTTATGAGCCAAACGAGCTACCAGGCTGCTCTACCCCGCGATACCTAGTTATAATATCAGGTTGGCATAATAATTGCAACAAGTTAGCGTTTGTGACTATTCCCGCCAAACAAAAAGTTCATCCATTGTTGGAAATTACTGTCGGTTCGTACGGTGTTTGGTGTGGGTTTTTCTGCAGCAGCCGTATCTTCGAATGACTGGGTGATTAGCTGCTTCTCACCAGGTAGACCTTTGCCAGTTCGTTGCCTGAGGGTTAGTTCTTGATACTCTTCACTTTGGTAGTATTTTGACTCATATTCCAGTAGGGAAACTTGTAGCTTCTCGATCTCTACTTGCTGGCGTTTATTCTCAATAGTGCGCTGTAGCTCGTAATTTTTTTGCATTGATTCAATGGAGCCCCAAGCCCAACTCATGGCAATTAAAACAGCCACAGCAATAACAATATTATTTAAAGTTAAATAATCGTGCTGCACCCTGTAAATTAATCGTTTGAGTTTTAGTTTGTTCATTTTACAAATTTAACAGTTACCACATAATATTGTAGCAGGAATAATAAAAATATTCATCTTATGATTATCAATTTCAAGTTCAGTCGGTGGTGGGGGCGGCTGGGATCGAACCAGCGACCAATCGGTTATGAGCCGACTGCTC
>CALIXB010000021.1 GCA_938046775.1 uncultured Candidatus Saccharibacteria bacterium
GCCTTGTCAGGTAAAAAGCGATCGGGCAGATAGCGGGTGGACAGCCGCGCCGCCGCCACGATGGCATCGTCAGAAATTTTAACGCCGTGATGGACTTCGTATTTTTCCTTCAAACCGCGCAAAATCGCCACGGTGTCGTCAAAACTCGGCTCGCCGACATAGACCGGCTGGAAGCGCCGCTCTAGGGCTGCGTCTTTTTCGACATGCTGGCGATATTCCGCCAAGGTTGTCGCGCCAATCATGTGTAGTTTACCGCGGGCCAGGGCGGGTTTGAGCATATTGCCGGCGTCCATGCTGCCTTCGGTTTTGCCGGCGCCGACCATGGTGTGAATTTCATCAACGAACAAAATAATTTCGCCGGCGGCTTCTTCAACTTCTTTCAAAATTGCTTTGAGGCGCTCTTCAAATTGACCGCGAAAGCTCGCTCCAGCCAATAAACTAGAAATTTCCAAGGAAATCAGCCGCTTGTCTTTTAGCGACGCCGGTACGTTACCCTTGACGATACGCTGTGCCAGGGCCTCGACGATGGCGGTTTTACCAACGCCCGGCTCACCGATTAGCACCGGGTTATTTTTAGTGCGCCGACTGAGGATTTGTATGGTGCGGCGAATTTCCTCGTCGCGTCCAATGACGGGGTCGAGCTTGCCTTCGCGTGCCAGTGCCGTGATATCGGTGCCGAATTTTTCCAGTGGTTGCTGTAACTCTTCTTGTATATTTGGTGGCATAGGTCCTCCTTTTTCTTTGGCTGTTCATTGCCTAAATTATTACGCCACGACGAGAATCAGAGCGGGGACAATTGATAAAATTATCATAGCAAATTAGCACTCTCAGTGCAAGATTGCTAAATGGAAAAACTTTCCGATTGATAAATATTGTATCTGATATAATAATGATTAGAATCATAGCGAAAGGGATAATTCATGAACATTCTCGTTACTGGCGGCGCTGGCTATATCGGCAGCCACACTATCATTGAACTACTGGCGTCGGGACACGGCGTGGTGGTAGTCGATAATTTGTCGAATTCGTCTGTTGAGAGTTTGCGTCGGGTTGAGGAAATTACCGGCCAGTCAGTGCCATTTTATGAGTTTGACCTACGTGATCGGGCGCGGCTGGCGGAGTTGTTTAGGTCTGAGACAATTGACGCAGCGATTCATTTTGCGGGTCTGAAGGCCGTCGGCGAGTCGGTGGAAAAGGCGCTGCTCTATTACCAGAATAACCTAGAAAGCACCTTGACACTGCTGGATGTCATGCAGGAATTTGATGTGAAAAAGCTGGTCTTTTCGAGCTCGGCAACGGTGTATGGTGACCCAGCGCGGCTGCCGATCACCGAGGATATGCCGTTGTCGGCGACTAATCCGTACGGCCAAACCAAGTTGATGATTGAACAAATTCTACGCGATGTGGCGGCGACCAAGCAGGGTTGGCAATTCACTTCACTGCGTTATTTCAATCCCGTCGGCGCCCATCCGAGCGGCCGTATCGGCGAAGATCCGTCGGGTATTCCGAATAATTTGCTGCCGTTTGTGTCGCAAGTGGCAGTCGGCAAGCGCGACTATCTGAGGGTATTCGGCGATGATTATGATACGCCGGATGGCACAGGCGTGCGCGATTATATTCACGTGGTTGATCTGGCGCGGGCGCACGTGGCGGCGCTGGAACATTTGGGCGAGCCGGATGAATATAAGGTGTATAACATCGGTACTGGCCGCGGTACGTCGGTGTTGGAGTTGGTGAAAGCGTTTGAAGTAGCGTCGGGCCGGGAAGTCCCATACCAAATTACGCCGCGCCGACCGGGCGACATCGCCGCGTGTTATGCTGATCCGGGCTTGGCAGAAAAAGATTTGGGCTGGCGAGCGGAATTGACCATTGAGGATGCCTGCCGCGATGCCTGGAATTGGCAAAGTAATAACCCAAACGGTTACGGCGACTAATTGCCAGATTTAGTAAAAATCTTCTTTTCGTAATAATCTGAACGTTTGGCGAGCTCGGCGTTCAGATTTTCAATTCCACCGTATTGCTCGGTCAGAGTTTCTTTGATAGAGAACAAATTTGTGCCCAGTCCCAATCGTTCGCCATCAACTTTTACACCCAGTGCCGCCAAGGTTGATGGGTACATATCAAAGGTCGTAAAGCGGCGGTTTTTTGTACGATCGGTGGTAATGGCCGGATTGATAAACGCATTATAAATTGTTCGCTGATAATTGGTGCCAGCGGTTTTTTCATCGTAGTACGATGTTTGCATACCCAAGTGGTCGCCAGAAATTATAATTGTAGTATTTTTATAAAAAGGCTGGTTCTTTACCCAATTAACAAATTCTGCCACTTGTTTGGACGAGCAAGCGTGGACGTTATCGTATTGATTATTGAAATTTTTAGCACAATTTTCATCCAAATAGCCGTCGGTGAAATGCGTGTCTGCAGTAAGCAGTTGTAGATTGAACGGTTTATCTGATGCTGCTAGGCGCGAGGCTTCTTCGCTGGCAAATTGGAACAGTTTTTTGTCTTCATAACCCCACCAAACTTTATAATCGTCAGTAATTTGACCATGCTGTTTGGCGTAATTGTAATCATGAATAGTAAAATTACCGTGTTGTGTGAGTAGTTTATCGCGTCCGCCGAAACTTGCCTCAGATCCCATAATAAATGTTTGATTATAACCTTGTTTTTGGAGGATTTCCCCCAGGCTATAGGCGCCCGGCAGAAACTTCTTAAATTCACCTAGCGAGTTATGGTCGCGTCCGCCAACTAAAGTTTCTTTTAGAGGAACGCCAGCTGACTGGGCGGCCATGCCTGCGACAGTCCAGCCAGTATTTGTTGCTGGTAAGGCACCGCCTATGCCAGAAGCCTTATTTGAAAATGAGGTATTTTTCATGGCCAACTCTTCTAGCTCCGGAATAACAGAGACGTCAGCGCTGCCGCCATTGGCTTTTGAGGCTAGGGTGTTTTCCATCGATTCCAGATAGATATATATCAAATTGCGTTTTTCATCAGGAAAGGTTAATTTGGCAGTTTTTGGGTTAACATAATTTTCTTCGTATAATTTGGTCGATTGAGTTAGAGCATAAATATAGCCAGGAATGCCGAAGCTTTGAATGAGTAGTGTGAATGAGATTAAAAACATAGTTAGTGAATAAATTAAAGCATATTTTAATCTCAAAAATGGCAGGATGATTTTTCTTGACGATTTAATTTTATCAAGGCAAAATGTAATTCCATGATTAAGGTAATTAACGGCTTTTTTTGAAACTGGGATGAAAAGTACGCCAAATAGTAAGAAAACTAGAGGTAGGTTCTGGAGGGCGGCCGACCATAAATTATCGGATTTACCACCAGCTAGTCCGTTGACAAAGTAGAAAATTATCTCATCAATCTGCGAGTCTTTAAAGACAATTGATTTATAACGTGCCGCAATTAAGAAGAATGCTGCCAAAAAGAGTAAGGTAATTGATATTAATTTCGCCCAGAAGCGCTTGGTAAATTTAATTCTTTTCACTGATACATTATATCACTTACGTTTTTTAGGGAGAAAGGGTTATAATAAAAGCATGAGCAAGAATAAAGCACGTACATTTGGGATTAGTTGGTGGATTGGGCTTGCATTATTCGCTGGTATGATTTTGTGGATGCTGGGCGATATTTTACAGCGCGACGGCGTGATTGGTTTGAAAACTGATGTGCTGGTTATGGGGACCAATGCTGGCTTTAAACCATTTGAGTATATTGATAATAATGAAATTGTTGGTTTCGATGTCGATTTGGCGCGGGAAATTGCCAAAAGTATGGGCAAAGAACTGAAAATTGAAGATATGTCATTTGACGGGCTATTGCCGGCGTTAGACAGCGGGCAAATTGACATGGTGGCGGCGGGTATGACAGTAACGCCGGAGCGGGCGAAAAACGCATTATTTTCCGAGCCGTATTATTCAGCATCGCAGCGCATAATTGTTAAGAAGGGCAGTCCGATTCGCAATAAGCATCAGCTTTCGGGGCGGAAAATAGGTGTGCAGCTGGGTACGACTGGCGATACATTGGCATCGAAAATTGCTGGCGCCTCGGTTGCTCAATTTCAGACCGCGCCTAGCGTTTTGCAAGAGCTAAGTACTGGGAAAATCGAGGCGGTCATTCTGGACGATGCTCCCGCCAAGCAATACGCGGCTGGTTTTCCTGATTTGGAAATTCTGCCGGGTTCGCTGAGTGATGAAAGCTATGCGATTGCTATTAAAAAAGATAATAAAGATTTACTCGAAAAGGTTAATAAAGAAATCGCTAAGATGAAACAAGACGGCCGTTACGATAAATTAATCCGCAAACACTTTGGCGAGGAGGCGAAATCGTGAGTTTCTGGGAAGTGATTTTCGGCGGTGATCGTTGGTTGTTTTTATGGCATGGCCTGGAAGTAACGTTGGTTTTAACCGTTTTAGCGCTTATTTTAGGGTCAGTAATTGGCATAATCATCGCCCTGATGTGTACGTCGAATTTTCGTCCATTTGGTAGGATGAAATTGGGGAAGTTTGCCAAATTTAATCCACTGGCTGGCTTGGGAAAACTTTATGTTGATATTATTCGCGGCACGCCATTGTTGGTGCAATTGTTAATTATGTATTATGTGGTGTTTGGCTCGTACCAGTTTATGCCGAAGATTTTTGTGGCGGCAGTGGCGTTCGGTATTAACAGCGGCGCCTACATCGCTGAGATTATTCGTGGTGGTATCCAGAGTATTGATAAGGGGCAAATGGAGGCGGCGCGGTCGCTGGGGCTGAGTAATTGGCAAGCGATGCGGCTGGTTATTTTACCGCAAGCGATGAAAAACTCGCTGCCGGCGCTAATTAGCGAGTTTATTGCTTTACTAAAGGAGACGTCGGTGGTCGGCTGGATTGGCTTGAACGACATTATGCGCGGCGCTGACAATATTCGTTTTCAGACGGCTACCGCTTTTCAATCGCTGTTTGCCGCAGCGGTGATGTATCTGGTTCTAACAGCGATTTTTACGCGGGTGATGGCGCGAGTAGAAAGGAAATTGAAGCATGACGATGATCAGCGTTAAAGATTTGAAAAAAACATTCGGTAAAAACCGCGTGCTGCGTGATATTGACGTGGAAATTGACGAGGGTGAAATCGTCGTGGTAGTTGGCTCCAGCGGCTCCGGTAAATCGACGTTTTTACGCTGCTTGAACTTGTTGGAAGAGCCGACATCCGGCGAAATTATCGTCGATGGCGTTAAAATTACCGATCCGCATGTCAATTTGAATGCTTTGCGCCAAACTATCGGTATGGTTTTTCAGCAATTTAATTTGTTTCCGAACCTCAGCGTGATTGAAAATATTAAACTAGCGCCTAAAAAACTCCGCAAATTATCGGATAAAAAGGCGACGCGCTTGGCGCGAGGTTTGCTGGACGATGTCGGGCTGCTGGATAAGGCGGACGCCTCGCCTGACAGTCTATCAGGCGGCCAAAAACAGCGGGTGGCGATCGCCCGGGCGCTGGCGATGGAGCCAAAAATCATGTTGTTCGATGAGCCAACTAGTGCCCTTGACCCAGAAATGATTGGCGAAGTGCTGGATGTGATTCGCAAAGTTGCTGAAAAAGGCATGACGATGGTAATCGTGACGCACGAGATGAAATTTGCCCGCGAGGTCGGCACGCGGATGATTTTTCTGGATAAGGGCGAAATAATCGAAAATGGTACGCCAGCCCAGGTGATGGATCACCCGAAAACCGAGCGCGCTAAAAAATTCTTCGCCAAATAATCTAAGCGGTCTAGTTATAATTCGCTCAGAACTGGAACTTCTGTCAATTTGTTAACTAGTTGGTTCAGGTCAACCTCTGTCAGATAACTCGGTAAAATCCGCGTGGTTTTTGGATCAACAAAGCCACATCTCGCCACTTCTTTGACTCCGTGCGATGTTTGTTTCAGGTCGATGTGCTGGTAATCTTGCCAGTTGGTGATGAGAAAGAAAAATTCCAATTGCTCATTTGGGCCGTGTGCTGATTGTTCGCCTGATTCGGCGAATTGTTGTATGAATAACAACTTTCCGATCTCTGGTTCAACACCCGTTTCTTCAATCATCTCCCGATGCAAACCGTCCAGCAAACTTTCACCGCTTTTCAAGCCGCCGCCCGGCGTACACCAAAAATTACGCCCTTTGCCATTGTTGGCGGTCAATTGTTGGCAAAAAAGCTCGCCCTGATAGCTTACGATAATTCCGCGTACATTAACTCGTTGCTGCATAAAACCTCCTTTAGTTTGCTAGCTGCCAGAGGTTCTAATTGATCGAACGTACGCTTCAAATAATTCCCGTGGTCGGGGTGACTGGATTTGAACCAGCGACCTCACCGTCCCGAACGGTGCGCGCTACCAAGCTGCGCCACACCCCGACGCTAAAAACAGTATACGTCCAGCAGATACTTTTGTCCAATGAGGCGCTGTGGCGGTTGGCTTGTATTATGGTAAAATAGAGACTGGATTTGAGGTACGAAAAGAACAATTATGAAGCATATTTTACGAATTTTTAGCGGCTACTGGCTGATGTTTATCATCTTGGTCAGCTTTACCTACGCCATGGTGATGGCGAATTTGTGGCTGCCTGACAAGATGTCAGAAATCGTCAATAACGGCATCATCAAACAAGATATGCCGGCGATTTGGCACAACGGACTAGCGATGATTGTGGTGACGGCAGCGGGCGGACTGTGTTCGATCGTCATCGGGTTTTTGGCGGCTCGGATCGCCACTGGTATGGCGCAAAAACTGCGGACAGAACTATTCGAGCGGGTCGAAAGTTTCGCGCTGGCGGATTTCAATAAATTTTCGACCGCCTCGCTGATCACCCGATCGACCAACGATATTCAGCAAATTCAGATGACGTCAATTCTGCTGCTGCGCCTGGCGTTGATGGCGCCGATCATGGCAATTGGCGGTCTGCAAAAAGCCATTCATAACGCGCCAAATTTGAGCTGGATCATCGCGCTGGCGGTGTCGGTGTTGCTGGTGGTCATTGCCGTGTTGTTTGTCATTGCTGTGCCTCGGTTCAAGAAATTGCAAACGCTGGTGGACAAACTGAACCTGGTGACGCGCGAAAACCTGGTCGGCTTGAAAGTCATTCGCGCCTTTCACAATGAAAAGATTGAGCAGAAAAAGTTCCAGCAAGCCAATACCGAGCTAAACAAAATGAACTTATTTGTCAATCGCTTGATGATGCTGCTTGACCCAATCATGACGCTGGTTATGAACTTTTCTAGCGTGGCGATTGTCTGGTTCGGTGCCCATTTGATTAGTAGCGGCAATCTGCAAATTGGTAATATGATGGCGTTTTTGGAGTACGCCATGCAGGTGATTATTTCGTTCTTGCTGCTGTCGATGGTGTTTATCATGGTGCCGCGAGCGGCCGTGTCGGTGAAGCGGGTGGGTGAAGTGCTCGACACGCTACCGTCAATTGTTGATCCGCCGTCGCCGCAGCAATTGCCGCATAACGCTACGGGTAAAATTGAATTCAAAGACGTCACTTTTACCTATCCAGACGCTGATCTGCCGGTGCTGTCTAGTATCAATTTCACCGCCGAACCAGGGCAAACCACAGCGTTCATTGGCAGTACCGGCTCCGGCAAATCAACGTTGATCAATTTGATTCCGCGTTTTTACGATGTGTCGGCGGGACAAATTTTGCTGGATGGCGTGGATATTCGCCAGCTCAAATTGGAAGATTTATACGATCAAATCGGCTACGTACCGCAAAAAGGCGTGCTGTTTAGCGGGACGATTGCCAGCAACATCAAGTACGGCAACGCCAAAGCCAGCCAAAAATTGGTCGAAAAATCCGCTAAAATTGCTCAAGCCGCCGAGTTCATTAACGAGCTGAAAAACGGCTACAAAAACGAAATCGCCCAGGGCGGCAGCAATGTCTCTGGCGGTCAACGGCAGCGTTTGTCGATTGCCCGGGCGATTGCTGTCGAACCGAATGTCTACATTTTTGACGATTCGTTCTCGGCGCTGGATTTCAAGACTGATGCCAAATTACGTTTGGCGCTTGCCAAAGAAACCAAACATAAAACCGTGCTCATCGTCGGTCAGCGCATCAATACCATCATGAACGCTGACAAAATCATCGTGCTGGACGAAGGTAAAATTGTCGGTCAGGGCACGCATCAGGAATTGATGAAAAATTGTAAAGTCTATCAAGAAATTGCCGCCTCCCAGCTTTCGGAAGATGACCTGTATAAAATGTCGGCGACGACTGCGAAAGGAGCGGCATGATGGCTCAGCAAAGCATGAAAAAACGCCAGCCAGTGAAGATGGGCGGTCCAATGGGCGGCGGTATGGGCGCCGGCGAAAAAGCCAAAGATTTCAAAGGCACGGTCAAGAA